>NZ_JAUBQE010000024.1:0-108985 GCF_036701115.1 Microcoleus sp. Pol1C5
AAACTTATGTTGAGCGTGGGCGGGCAATAGCGCGCTCGAACTTTTTTGAGTTTTTTGGACTTATTCAGCAAGCCCTAATTACTCCTTCAATTGGGGTAAAAATGCTGTCAAACATTTGTACAATTCTAATCCCGGTCCAGCTTGCAGCGGATAAAGCCTGTCGAAATTAATGGGGTTTCCCGGTGCTAATTTCCACTCGGTTTTCTGTGCTGTTTTTGGGGAAATTTCGATCGCTACCGTGATGTTAATAATGTTGTTCTGCTGGGGGATTCCCCGGAAGCAGTAACTTTTGCCCGTGCGTTTGTCTGAATCGCTGCCGGTGATGTATCTGTCTTGTTTGCGAAATTGGATTTCTCTGAAAGGTCGATCGATCGCAAAGGAGTCTCGGTAGCGGTAGTCTCCGTCGCGCAAGCTTTCGACAGTCGGTCTGATTTGACTTATAACTGTTGCTGCACTAAGAGTTAGCATCATTGATCCGGGTTCCTCTTGTGAAATCGGTGATTTTGCTTTTGCTGCCTGGTGTCTATGTCGTTGTGGGCGATCGGCTGAAACAAACGTGCGCCGTGTAACCAATTAATAAAAGTTGTTAAGCTGTTTAAGTTGATCCCTAGCTATCGTGAATAATTATTGCATGGTTTTATCTCTGTCACCTATCTGAGTAATAATAGATACATACAGCAAGCCGTGAGAAATTTTACGGGCATATTTTAGGGATTAATTGACGATACTTAGAGGATACTGCTATGTTTTGCGTGACGCGAGAAACAAATAATTTAGGGCGGGTTGAAACCGGAAATTCCCAACGGCGAGGATCTTTAACCTCTGCGTCTAAAAGTACCCGTATTCTCCGATCGCGAGTTTACAAAGATGAGGCTCTGGTGTCTGCTACCCTGGCGGGACTGCCAAGTCTTTTGGCATCCCTCGAAAGCTTTCGCGAGCAGTAGAACTTGGCATTTTCTATTGCTATATATGGTGCATGGAGATTTGTGATAGTGGCTGTCAACCAAGCACGGGATGTTTGGATTGCACCTACCATTTTCCTCGATTTGAGTAGAGTTTTTCTGTACTAAACTCTTCCGGAACGCTGAAACCTGGTTGTTTATACAAAAACATTTTTACAGCCCTTTGTCATGGTATGAAAAATGGTATAAAAACCAGGTTTCTTGGTGTGTGTCCCTCAGTCCTGTGTTAACAAAATTTATTGGTTAGTGTCATCGGGTGCGATCGATGCCTCTACCTCTTGGGATGAACGGCTTAACATAGAGTCGTGCAGGTGTTCGTTGTGCTGCCTTTCTTGAGCCATTAATTCTCGGGCTTTTTCTTCAGCAATTCCCTCGCCATGTGTTTCTAGCTCGTGGGAGGAACGGTTGAGCATAGATTCGTGCAAGTGTTCGCTATGCTGCCTTTCTCGTGCAATTAGTTGTCTAGCTTTTTCTTCCGCGTTCATGAGAAATTTCTCCAATTGCTGGTTAGAAGCGATTCTTATATTAAGATGCCACAATTTGAGGGTAAATGTAGCAAGATTAACATAAAATTTTACAAAAAAATGTATAAAAAAATCTATAAAAAAAAATGAGTTTGCTGGCGGTGGGTATAGAGAGCCGTGGTTGCCGAGCTAATTATTGCCAGACGCCGGAAAAGATATTCTTGACTGCGATCGCAATTCGATTTAAGTCTTCCTTCAGCAGCGGTGGCCAAGAAACTCCTCTGCGGAGTCCAGCTTCAAATTGCTGCAAACCTTCTACTGACAGTAAATGCAGTGCCGAGATTAATTGTCGATCGAGCATTGGAGATTCTTGCAGCCCGTCAAACAATATTTTTAAAGCTAATAAAATCGATGTCACCTGTCCGGGTACGGGCGGTTGACCTTGTTTGAGACGCATCAGGAAGGCGTCGGGATTTTTCTTGGTTTCCAGAGCGGTTCCTTGGTCGATCAGAAAACTGCGGGCTGTTTTGTAATCCATTTGACGTGCGATCGATCTCCTGCAATTAATTAGCTGGCATTATATCACTTTTTGTCGCGCTCAATTTGGTAATATATTTCCATACAGGCTAAACTACAGCTACTGGTGAGGTCCGCCCATAAGCACGCTACAGCTACTAATAGAGGCGTAGCATTCATCCCACAGTCGCCTCGATCGAAGTGAAACGGACAGGGAAAAATCAAACAATGGCAAAACACCAAGGAAATAGCAGACAATCCAAGATTTATCGCTACTTGTGGCTGCTTTTTTTGTGTCTGAGCTTTCTGTTAGTTCCGCTCATCAAAAAAATAGCTGCCGATACGCCATTCCCCCCACCTGCTCCTATTGCAAATAATGCTACTTTTGGAGCGAGGATTCAAAGGACGATGGGGCTACTTGCGGCTAGCACTCCAACAGACCGCCGCCAAGTACGCATCCTATTCTACGGTCAATCCATCACTCAGCAAGATTGGTGGAAAGATGTAGTGAAGGATTTGAGACAGCGATTTCCCTATGCAGATTTGATTGTGGAAAATCGGGGAATCGGAGGATTTGCCGCCCCGATTTTAATCCGTCCCAGCGAACACGATTTGTATCCTTTTTATCCAGACTTGCTAATTTTTCACGTCTACGGAGGCGGTGAAGATTACGAAGCCATAGTTGCCAATATCCGCAGCCGCACTGCTAGCGAAATACTCTTGCATTCAGACCACATCCAGTGGCTGCCGACAGGCAACAGCGACGATCCAGAAGAAGTCAAAAGATACGAATGGCACAACACTCATTCTACTAAATGGCTGCCTGAGTTAGCCGATAAATACGGCTGCGAAATCGCGGAAATTCGCGAACCTTGGCGCAGGTATTTGAAAGACAATCGCTTGCAACCACAACAGCTATTGAGCGACAGCGTTCACCTCAACGATTGGGGAAATTTTCTACTAGCTGCTCTCATAAAACCGCATCTGCGATACAAACCAAATTCTCCTCAACCGCCGCAGGATTTAGTGAAAACCTATACGGTTGGCAGCGATGTTAAGTGGCAAGATGGCAAGTTGGTTTTAGAATTTGAAGGAAATAGAATAGATGCGATCGCCGATAAAACCTTCAACGGCAAGGCAATGTCTGCTAGAATTGCGATCGACGGCAAAAAACCCTCAGAATTTCCTGAACTTTACAGCATCACCAGACCTAGCGCTAGTCCTGGCGTTCCTTGGCCGGCAATCATCCAAGTATCTAGCCAAAAACCGCTAATCGTCGAAGATTGGAAAGCCGTAATTACTGAGATTAACAGCGACGCCAGCAAGTTTAAATTTGAAGTTGTAGGTTCTAAAACAGGTTACGACGGCAGCGGTACAAATGACCAAATGTTTGTCTCAAACTCCGGCCGCATCGTGATTGAACCGAGAAACTGGTGGCTTAAAAATTCTTATGAATACTCTAAAAAACCTACGCCTAAAGGCTTTGAGATTTCCTGGCAGGTGCGACCAATGTTTGTGGATTCATACGTTCCGCCACAAATTGCAGATTCAAGCCGCGAGTATTCTACAACATTAGCTCAGAATTTGAGCAACTCCAAACACACCATAGAAATCGTGCCCGAAACAGATGGGAAAGTTCCTATTGAAGCAATTCGAGTTTATCGCCCTCCTTTCTCCAATCTACCATCTAAAGTTGAGAGTTTTAAACCGCAGATATCAGCGGATGAACGCTGATAAAATTGCATCAGCGTTTATTTGCGTTCATCTGCGGTTTAAAAAATCTTCATGTTATTTTATAGCCCTCGCCTTGCCGGCGTAGGGCGTTGATGATTGTTCAAACCCTTAATATTTAAGCATCTTGACTCCTGAATCCTCCTATAATCACCAAGATTATCAACTTTTCAGAATCCTCAACTCGTGAAATATCAATACTGATAAAAAGAAATCTGCCACAAAAATCAACACCCAAGAAGTTACCACCGCCGCCGTGGCAGCTTGGCCTACGCCTTTCCCTCCACCCACCGTCGTCAACCCCCAACCGCAACCGACAAGGGCAATTATTAAGCCAAAAATAAAACTTTTAATCACCACAGTTACTAAATCGCCAGGCCCCAAAAAAGTCCGCACCGATTCCAAAAATACCGACGGTTCCAAATTATAAAAATTAACCGCTACAAATAGCCCGCCCAAAATCCCCACCGCTACCGAAAAAATTGTTAAAATCGGCAGCATGATGCAGCAAGCTATCACCCTCGGCACTACTAAATAATCAACCGGATTTGTTCTTAACATATACAGGGCGTCTATTTGTTCCGTCACCTGCATTTCTCCTATCTCCGCCGCAAATGCCGAACCTACTTGTCCCGCCACCACGCCCGCCGTTAAAAGTGGTGCTAATTCGCCACAAAATGCCACAGCAAACGCACCTCCCATCGCCCCAACCGCGCCAAAGCGCACCAATTCTCTGGCTGATTGAAATGTAAAAATCATGCCGCCAAAAAAGGCTATTAGTAGCACGGATCGGAAAGAATCCAGGCCTACTGTTACTAAATGTTCCATGATTTTGCGGCGGTCAATTTTGCCTTGGAGTATGCGTAGCAGCACTTGACCACCCAGGAACAACGTCACAAAAAAACGCTGAAACCACCTGTTATTGAAGGTTTCATCTAAATGTCGATCGTGCTTTTCTTGGTCTTTTTTAACCAATGACTGAGGGCTCGCGATTAATTGCAAACAGGGCGAAGCACTGCCACCTACTGATTTTCGGCAATCCTACAGCAATTATTGCACGATTTGTCAACCTATATTTTCAGTCTGCCTGCCCTCCGGTTGGTGTGCTCTACCTTTTTAGATTTTAGATTGGCAGTGATTGATTCTGTGGTAATCATCACTCATTTTCGAATCTAAAATCTAAAATCTAAAACCCTAGGACTACTCCGCAAGTAATAAATCGATAAACTTATCCAACTCTTCATTATTCTTGTCGGCTTGATCCTTGCCAATTCTCAGCAGGTCTGATATTTTCTCTTCCGAGGCATCATCAATGGCCAGCGGTTGTTCGTGGCTCAAATTGGGAGTAATTCTTAAATATTGATTCGGTCTTTCAACCGCATCATAAATTTGAATGAGTTGATAATTTACCGTTTCCGCAACTCCCGTCATCATGATATTAATTAAAGGCTCAACCCACTCAACTTGACCCCAATTTTTTACTTTTTCGTAGGGAAATTTTTTCTGAGCTTCTCCAGTTCCCAAGGATAAAATTACCATATCTTTGGCTGTCGGGCTTTTTTCGGGGCTATCGTCAGGAATGCTGAATTTATTTCTAACTTCAGCATAGGCACAAAGTGCGGGATTGTTTGCGAAGACTCCCCCGTCAATTAAAGCATAGCATTCATTGCTAAAAGAGTAGATTTTAGAAACCTCAAAATAAGAGGGAGCTGCCGATGTTGCTCTGGCGATATCTCTAATGAAATAGTCTTCTGCTGGACATTTTTGAGCATCTATTTGATCGAAGAAGTGAGCTTTTCTCCTTTCGATGTCGTAACTGGAAATTAAACAAGGTTTTAGCAGTTCGCTGAGTTTGCAATCTCTAAAATGTTCCCAAAATAATTTTTCTAAGGGATCGCTGGGATATTTTTCATCTCTCAAACCATCTAGAGATCTGACTTTTTGCCAAAATGAAGTCTGAAAAACGTCGCGGCCACTCTTAATGGAAAAATTAACAGCGTCTTGGGCAGCCCACCGAGGCCTGCTGGGATTTTCGGCATCGGGACACAAATAGATGCAAGTTAAAATTCCTCCCGCACTCGTGCCCGCGATTAAATCAAAATAGTCAGCTATTCTCGCATCTGGGTTGCCACTTTTTTGTTGCAGCTTTGACTCAACGCTAACTAAAATTTGCGCGGGAATAATTCCTCTAATTCCGCCTCCGTCTATGGATAAAATCCTGGTATATTTAGCCATAACTGTTGTTTATTCCCGACGTTTGCTCGTTTCCTAATTTCAAATCTCTAAGCCTCGGAATTCATGCACCGCTCAATCTCAAATCCCAAATTTTCACTCTAAATTTAATTGGCGGGCTGCGATCGTATAGCGAAAAATGTATTCTACAATTTCTACGTAATTGTAGGCAGCGGCTGGCGAGTCTGCCCAGACTGTGATGCCGTGATCGCGAATTAACAAAGCGGGTACAGAAGGCGTACAAGTGGTGGCAAAGAATTCGCAAATTTCCTTGGCTATCTTAGGGACTTCTAAATAATTTGTAAAGAGGGGTATCGACACTTGCGGGTTTTCCTCCCACACCCCCAAACCTTTCAGCATTTCGATCGCCGGTAAAGGCACTGCATCTCCTGCTGTTAGCCGAGAAACTAAATTTGCCTCGATGGAGTGGACGTGATAGCAAGCTTTAGCGTTTGGAAAACAATTGTAAACGGCTAAATGAATGCTGGTTTCGGCCGAAGGGCGGCTGTCGGCAACAGGTTGCTCGACAATTGCGCCGTCTGAGTTCATTCTGATAAAATCTTGTTCAGTTAATTGCCCTTTCGCGCGGCCACTAGCAGTAATCCAAAAACTGCCATCTGGTAAGCGGGCTGAAAGATTGCCAGCAGTCCCAACCATCCAACCGCGATCGTAAAAATGTTTGGCGGCTGCAATTAAATCCGATCTCAAATCGCCTCTCATTTTTTATAAATCCTCAGTTTTTGATCTACTTTTTACGTTAATACTGACATTTTGTACTATTTTCAAAAACGGGCAAGATGCCTGTTCCACAAAACGTAATTTTTTTGTGGGTTGAACACTTTTTCGCCCGCCCGTGAAAGGCTTATTGACAATAGTAGTCGGGGGCTTATGTAAACCTAGGCTGGATACTGCCCACTTTACCAATACACATATAGCCTTTGTTGAAAAAGGCTATAGTTTCAATTCCATTTCTGGGACAAACTTTCCAAGATATCAAAAAAATTATCCCATTTAGTATAAGGCTTTTGCTGTTCGTCTAGATACTCGGCAAGCCGATCGCGCGCAAACACCGACGAAGCCTGCAAAGCCATATTAAAATCCGTCAGAGAATCTCCGATCGCCACCTGTTCTTCGGCCGGGTGCTGCGCCATCACCCGCACCTTAGCCACCAATTCCTCATCTCCTTCCAACTCAGAACTGACTTGCAACCGAGGGCCGCTAGCGTCCACATCCACAGCGTAAATAACGCTCGCCCGGTGTACCAAATCGCCCATTACCGTCTCTACCATGACCCGAAGACCGCCGGACACGATCGCAAAATCTACCTTTTTCTCGTCCAAAAAATCCAGCAATTCCAACAATCCCGGCCGCATTAGCCTTCCCCTAGAAAATTCCACAATTTCCCCGTAACATTGCGAGGGAATAGACTCTAATAACTGCCGCACTCCCGATCGCAAACTCAGCCTTCTAGCGTATATTTCAGGCATTAGTTGAGACGACAATTCCGGTGCGAAATGCTTGAGCATTGCCACAAAAGTTTCTTCAACAGTTATCGTGCCGTCAAAGTCGCAGAATACCACCCGTTGCTGATTGTTCGGGATTGAAGATTTTTGCTTGTCATCGGTCATTGTCAGTCGCACCTTTCGAGAACGGGAAAAGTTTACACAATTCATCGTACACTATCGAGCGATCGAGCGGGACTGCCCAAAACTAATAGTGACGCGCTGTTTGTTGGCAATTTCCCGCAGGATTTTATGCAGATTCTTCGAGAGAATCTTCATCTTCCAGGGAATCTTCATCTTCCAGGGAATCTTCCAGCGAATCTTCCAGGGAATCTTCCAGGGAATCTTCTAAGTCCTGCTGTTGGTTTTTTGTCTTTTGGGGGTTAGACTTAGCCGGCAAACAGATTAAATTATCATCCTCAGTATTAATCAAACCTTTCGATCGCAACTTACCCATCAGGCGCGTCACAGTCACCCGCGTTGACCCGATGGCGCTACCAATTTGAGCGTGAGTCAAGGCCCAAGGCAGGCGGTAGCCCCGAACCACATCCGGTTCGCCGTCACCTACGTAAGGTTCGCCGAACTCCTCGATCAACAAAGTGAGAAATCCCAACAGTCGGTCGATCGTCCGGCGCTGTCCCAAAGTGCTCAGCCAGAGAAGTTTCCGCTGGTGCTGGTAGCGAAACGCATCCAAAATTTCCCTACGAAAGTGAGGCCAATTATCCAAGTCGTGCCAGTACATCCACACTACGTGAGTTTGATCGGCATGAGCGTAAGCTTGGAGAGTAAAAGGAGACTGAGCAACCAGTTCAAAGGGCTGGCCAGCGCCGACGAAGCCCAAAAAAGCTTCTTCTGTAGTTTTGTCAACGGATTTTGACTTCGCCGCCGCAGCGCTAACTTGAGCGCTACCTACGAGCCGCACAGAACCTTTCTGAACTAAATACAGCAGTCCGGGCCTTGCGGGAATCCGCTCGTCTTTGCTAAAAGTCCGGCAGCGGTAGTGTTCCTGGGCCCAGTCGATAATTCGCTGCCAAGTGATAAAAGGTCGATCGATAGTCTCTAGAGGTGTGGAAGTTGATTGCATAAGTGAGGCTCTGGGATATATTTAATAGTGAGACAAACAGTTTCTGCCAGCAGTGCGATACAAAGTGAGATAACCAACCCCCGATCGAGCTTGTACGCTTCTTAACTGTGCTGACTTTTCTGTGTTTTACCGAAAAATTAAATGTAGCAAAAAATACATCAAAATGGTAGAGATCAGCAAAAAATTAGTCTGAAATAATTGTATATTTAGCCCCAAAATCGCTACAAAGCCAATTAATTCGATTTAGCCCCGTCCCGGGGAGCCGATCGACTATCCCTGACATCCGCAGTTTAACGTACAAGAAAAGTGCAAGCGGTCACAGTGGATCGTTGCTTTTACGGTAGGATGAGCCGATATGGATACAGCAAAGAGCTCACAGTGCCCGGAAGTTACAGTGAAGTGTTTCTTGCTTTCAATGTTCCAAAGCGCGATCGCCCAGCAGGGAACACTGGCCCAAATTCCGTTAAATCCCATAGGTGGCAGCCTTTTCAAGAACAGGCAAGATGCCTGTGAAGCGAAGAGTGAATTTGATTGTGGGGTGGGCATCTTGCCCGCCCATAACAAGCTTATTGAGAAGGGTGCAATAATTCCGTTAAATCGAAGTAAAGATACCGCGCGGGTGCTGTACGTGTCTGCGATCGCCCTGAAATTGGCTAAAACTTGGCAGCAGACACCGCAGACAATCGCCGCCGAGTTGGTCGAAACACTCGAACCGCTGTGCTACCCAGATTTCGCCGTTAAAGTAGCGCCGGGGGGAATGATCGAGATGGAGTTGACTGATGCAGGTTTAGCCGTCTGGTTGCAGCGTTTAGCTCAAACGAACCTTCCAGTTTCAGGATCTAAAATATTAGATTCTGTTGTGTGTGCCGATCGACTGTTTCCCATTCAGTACAGCCACGCGCGCTGCTGTTCCCTGCTGCGAATGGCTCACCGCGATCGGATAATTGCGATCGCCCAGCCCGATGTCGCTACAGCGCCGCAAATTTGGTCGCTGGCGAGTCCAAATCCTATCCCTTGGATTGACGAGGGCGATCGACTGCGGTTAGTGCATCCAGCAGAACGCCGTTTAATATCGCAACTGTTAACAGTGCTAGACAATTTATATCCTACTTTTGAGGTAAAAAACCGCGAAAAACCTGTTAATTATTTGACATTAGCCAATAATTTGAGCGAAGCCTTTCAGATTTTTTACAGCCAGTGCCGAATTTGGGGAGAAGTTAAAATAGAACAGCCAAAACTCGCCCAAGCGCGATTAGGTTTAATATTTGCAACTCAATCTTTGCTGCGATTTATCCTAGAAAATTTGTTTAACGCTCTTGCTCCTTTAGAACTTTGATTGGGTTCTCATTTTTAGCAACCTTTATTCATAATAAAAGGTGGGTTTCCGAAAGTAACCTTGACTTCTTTCATCTGAAAAGCTCTCTATTTTAGAGGATTCATCCTGAAGAATCCAGTAACCTAATGTCGCAAAAAATATAAAAAATTAGCTCTTTATATAATTATAATTAATAATATTTCGGGAATTTGGGCATTCTTATTTTTTCTAATTTATTTAAGTAATCTTTCTTTTGGCTTTTGAGAGAAATGATTTTTAGCTTGCATCTATGGCTGTGCTCCTTAAAATACTTAACCTTATATTATACAATTAAGCTGCGTAGCAGCTCATCTATTGGCTATCCAGTATGCTCGAAACACAAGAAGAAGATTACAGCTTAGTAGGAACGAATCCTCTCCCTCTTCAGGAAATCCAAGAGGATATAGCCTTACCAGAGACGGTACTTCTGACCAATCCGCCTCTAAAATTTTCCAAACCGGAAACTCGGTTAAGCCTCAGATCGCTAACTTTGGAGAGTGTCTTCGCTACGCTTTTTTACAGCATCATCGGCGGCGCGTTGCTCAGTAATTTCTTGCTGGATTTAGGGGCTGGCCCAATCGAAATTGGTATGCTCGCCTCCATTCCTCAACTGGTAAATCTGCTCCAACCGTTCGGAGCTTATATAGGAGACCGACTGCAGAGCCGCCACTGGTATTCCATCTGGATTTTCGGACTGTCGCGACTGCTGTGGCTGATTATCGTGCCAGCCATTTGGTTGGGAGGCTCATTTCAGCTCGCTGGACATCAGCTAGTGCAGTTGACATTGGCAATCATCTGGGTAACTCAAGTCTTAGAATCTTTAGGTCGTGCTTCCTTCTTGAGCTGGTTGGCGGTTTTAGTACCTCAGCGGTTGCGCGGGCGGTATTTTGGCTTTCGCAATAGTGCTGTCAGCTTGACGAATCTCATTGGTGTGCCGTTGCTGGCTCTAGTGGTATCGAACTGGCCCGGTGGAAGGCTCCAAGGTTACAGTGCCATCTTGGTTTTAGGAATTGTGCTTGGCATCATCAGTCTAGGTTGTCAGTTCTTTATGACCGATGTGAACCCAAAGCTTGTACACGTCACGCATTCAGATAGAGGCGAAAAATCATCCATAGGGACAATTTTTAGCTTTCTCAAGGAACCCAATTTTTTAAAGTTTTTGCTTTACTCTGCTCTATGGAGCTTTGCCGTTAACGTCAGCGCTCCCTTCTTTAACCTCTATCTGCTGGATAACCTAAGTATAGATGTCAGTGTGGTAACGCTCTACAACAGCTTAGGAGCGGGTGCTAACTTACTGCTGCTGGTTTTTTGGGGCAAACTGGCTGACCGGGTTGGGAACCGCCCGATCATGATAATAGTGGGAATCTTGGTGGCTCTGACCCCTCTGCTCTGGCTAGAAGCTGGAACGGCTCCAATTTTTATATGGGTGTGGTTCCCGCTGTTGCACATCATCGGCGGTGCCACATGGGCGGCGATCGACCTGTGCAGTGGTAATCTGATGATGTCGGTGGCACCACTACGCAATCAGTCGATATACTTTGCGATCGCGGCGGCGGTTCCTGGTGTCACTGGGGCAATGGGAATCACCCTTGGTGGCTTTATCGCCACTTTGACTAATCTCGGTGGCTTGCCAGGGGTGTTTGCCCTCTCAGCCGTCTTACGAGTGGCGGCTCTCCTGCCCTTGGTTTTTGTTGGCGAGCAGCGTTCTGTGTCTTTGGGTAAGTTTTGGCTGCTCTTGTTGCCAGCTTGGTGGAGAAGAGTGCCAATTGAACCTGGAGACATCAGGTTTCAACCATTAATAGTTGAACAGTTGGACTCTGGGCCTGAAAGCTCAGGCCATCGCTCTTCAACTCTTGATTGATTGTAGTCCGACAATAATTCAGAAAAGAGTTGATTAACCATTTTTAAAGTGTTAAAATCCTCATCATATCATCTAAGATGTGACGGCTGTTAGGTCGCTTTTTTTCAGAAATATAAAGTCTGGCAATTTGGGAGCAGTTTTGTATGGCATCTAATTATTTTTGGGTGCCTTCAACATTTTTTACGATAGCGATCGTTCGTCGCAGCTCGATCGCCAATTCTCACGATCGTCAATCGCTCCTAGAACGACGATGTTCAATTTAATCACTTGACGAGCGGCTGTTAAGGGTTCTTCAAATTCTGGTATTGTAAAATAGCGAGAGTTTTATTCAGTTTTTTGAGGAGAAATCTCATGGTCACACTACCACGTATAGCCTCACCCAGGCGTCAAATTCATCGATGAATATCCCAATATAATGCCTGCATCTAGTTTAAGGCGTTGCAGGCGAGATTTGCTTTTTTCCAGGTTTTGCGATCGGCAGCGTTACTGTAAATGTACTGCCGACCCCTTCTTCACTGATCAAAGTAATTTCGCCACCGTGCAAGTCCACGCATTTTTTAACAATGCTCAGCCCCAGTCCAGTACCGGGGATTCGACCGACATTTTTAGCCCGGTAAAATGAATTAAACAACCGTTCTTGGTCGGCGACAGGTATGCCAATTCCTGCATCTTGTACCGAAAAAATAGCCTCGGTTTCAGTAAGTTTTAATTCAAATATTACTTCGGTATTAGGGGGAGAATACTTAATAGCATTGGACAGCAAATTCCCCAGAATGCGCCGGAGCAAGCTTACCTCCAAACACGCCATCGCGGATGGATTGTGATTTACAAAAATCAGCGTCACCCGGTCATTTTCAGGTTTTAGCTTCAGGCTGTTCTGAAATTCCCCTACCAACTCATTACAAAACTTTGTTAAGTCTATCGGTAGCAAGGAAAACCCGGTTTTTCCTGATTCCACACGACCCAGCAGCAGAACATCATCTAATAACAAATCTATGCCTTTTGCGGCTGCTTGAGTTTTGTCTAGCAGTTCCTGTGTTTTTTCATCTGTTAATGTCAACTTGTACTTGGTAAGAAGTTGTGTAGTGCCGATGATAAAATTCAAAGGATTGCGAACGTCGTGGGCAATCATGTACAGCAAAGATGTTTTCATCTCGTTGAGTTCTTGGGCTGTTTGCAGAGTGCGATCGAGTTGGTCGTGAGACAATTTGAGAGTTAAAGACAACTGGCGCGATCGCAGCAAAATCTCCACCCGCGCTTGCAATTCTATCTTCTCGATCGGAGCGATAATCAAATCGTCAATACTTTGCCAAATAAATTGCGTTGCCATCCCTACATCCGAGCGGGATGTAATCAAAAGAAAAGGCAAGCATACCGGGTGTTCTGCCTGTTTTTGGGCTGCAACCCATTGCCAATGGCGTTTCAGGGCAAGACCGTCAATTATAGCCAGGTCAAAAGATTGATTAAATGGTAAAAAATCATCACTATTTTCTGTTGAGTTTGGCAGCAATACCTCATAGTAAACAGCTAGCCATTCTAATAACAGGCGGCGATTTTCTTTCTGTTCGACAAGCAATAAAATTTGACTCACGCAGGTTCTCCTAGCAAGCTGTGCACAATTCCCAGCAAATCTCTAACGATCAAAGGTTTTACCAACATATTCCGAGCACCGTGGCAGAGGCTTTCGTGCTGAATGGCAGCGCTTTGTTTGGGCGAGAGTATCAGAAAAGGGATTTGGTGATTTCGCAGTTGTTCGCAGCTATCCCAAATCCGGCGATCGAAACCAGAAATATCTACTAAAGCCATCCCGATCCTAGCAGGCTGACTGATAGCTTGTGCAACATCTTCAAAGTTATAAGCCGCAATCATCTGGTATCCTTCTTTGTTGAGAAATTGTGCTAATAGTTCCAAGTTTCGCTGATTGCGGTCTACGGCTAAAATTATTGAAGTGCCAGTCATTTATCAGCTTCCTGTGAATACGGGTTATAACCATTTTAGATTTTAGATTTTAGAAGAGGGAGTGACTGAGTAGGAGCATCTCATATTTGTAAAAACACTTCTTCTTCCTGCTGCCTTCTTCCTCTTTCCTCGTGACTCGTGACTCCTGGCTCAAAACTCCAATTTTGGGCTTGGCTGCTTTCATTGAGATGCTCCCGACTGATTATATATGGGTTGGGAGCTTGCCTAAAGTTGGATTCTTTTTTTATCGGGTATTAGCTTACTTTTCGGCGAGGGATTACATTGGTTTTCAGTTGAGTGAAGTACAGATGATCTGACACAGGAAACGGCCCCGCGCCATGTGCCCATACTGTATTTCACTCAACTGAAAACTGCTATAAAAGTCGAAAAATACACAAATTTACCAATATATTTAAGTTTTCCAGGACTTAGGCTAGTGGTGAGGTGCGCGGTGCGCGCACTACAGCTAGTGGGGAGGTGCGCGGTGCGCCCCTACTGATTAGTAGATTCACGACTGCAAAATTAACTGCAATTGCCCCAAAACAGCAGGACAAATCCCGATTCAATCTTCATCTGCTCCCCCCTCAATCCACACCGGCGCCGAGCTCAAAATGCCGCGCAGCCCCCCTATCGGTTTGCTGACTTTGATGCCGTAGCGAGTAATCTCGAGTTCTCGCAGAGTTCTCTCAAAATTGCTGACTCGTTTTTTAATTACTCCGATCCCCTTGCGGATTTCTGTCCTATTATGCAGTTGGCGTTCCATATAGCGTATAAACAGAAGATTATCCGCCAAATAGCTAATCCCGATCTCGGTCAGGCGAAAATCTCCGCTAATGGCTTCTACCTCATTAATCAAGATAACGGTGACTCCCATATTCTTCAGATACTTGCACAAAGCGTGCAAATTGTTCACCAAATCTTGCCCCTGCATCGAAAGCTGATAGCCAGAAATACTGTCAAGCATCACAATCCGCGTCTTTTCCTGCTCCACCTCCTGGCGAACCATACAGGCAAACTGATCCGGGGAGTAGAGCAAAGGTTCCACGGGTATCACCGAAAGACTTCCTTGCCCCATCATCGCCCCAACCGGGATGTTAACTGATTCGCAGCGCTGCAGCAGAGTAGAAGTTGACTCCTCAAAAATGTAAACTACCGATCGCTCCCCCCTTCCTGCTGCTTCCTTCATAAACTGAATGCCCACCGTCGTTTTACCCACGCCGCTAGGCCCGCTAATCACCGTCACAGTCCCCCGTTCCAGTCCCCCGTGCAGTAGTTCGTCAATTTCTGGAACCCCAGAAGAAATTGCTTCAGCAACAAAATCCTGTTGATAATTGTCCGGCAGCAATCGCGGATATACCTCCATACCAGCCTGAGTCAGGCGCAGCGAATGGCGGCCGCTGCGGAAGTTGGAGCCTCGCAGCTTGGTGACAGAGAGGGCGCGTCCTTCTTTCAATAGTTCTAAATAAATTACTCCGTCGCTGATGAACTGCAAATCGTCGTCGGGAGCACTTGATGTGCCTTCGGAGGTAAACACCACCGTCGCCCCCCCTTCCACCAAAAACCGCAGAAAAGACAAAACTTGCTTGCGAAACTGAAACTCATCCGCAGCTAAGTAGCGAAATTGAGTGATTGCGTCCAAAAACACCCGTTGTGGCTTGACAGCTTGGACTCGCTCAATAATCTTTTGTGTAGTCGGTTCTCGCTCAACCTCGGAGGGGGAGAAAATGTCATAAGTCTGAACTTCTGTAAAGAATTCTGACGATGGGCTCAAATCGAGGAACGCCATCGCTTCCATATCAAAACCGAGACTTGCTGCATTGGCCCGCAATTGCGCTTCCGGTTCTCCTAAAGTAATAAACAGGGGCGTTTCTCCCACAGCCACACCTGCTGCCAAAAAGTGAAAGCCCAGTGTAGTCTTGCCGGTACCCGGGCCGCCGCGCACCAGATAAGAGCGTTGAGAAATTAGCCCGCCGCCAATCACTTCGTTGAGACCGGTAATTCCCAGAGAAATTCGGTTTTGAGACATTTGTTTGTTCATGTTTTGAATATCGGGCCCGTATTAATATTTAATGGTTTTAGGCACTGTTTTGATAATTTTTTTTACCGGGCGTCTGATAACCTTCATGAAATCTTTTTCTACCGAAAATTACGTAAGCACACAAGAATTAGAAAGTATTGTCGGGACTGCTGGCATCTGTCGCTGGCAAGATACAGAGCCATTTTGGCAAGAACGGGTAGAAAAAGCAGTTGCCCCCGACACGAAAATAGATTGTACAGTTTACCCGAATACTCAGGAAGAACTGGGGGCTGTCATTGCTTGGGCACAGCAAAATCGCTGTGCAGTCTTGCCTTGTGGTAGCGGCAGCAAACTTGATTGGGGCGGTTTAGTTAAATTAGACTCCGATCCCTCCCACCCCCCCTTAACAAGGGGGGAGCAAGATGTTGTCAAAGTGGGCCTTTTTAAGGGGGATTTAAGGGTATCTCCTGATGCAGCGGGGCTTGTGGCTGTCAGCACTGCGCGCCTCAATCGGCTTGTAGAACACGCTGTGGGCGATTTAACCGTGACGGCAGAAGCGGGGATGAAGTTTGCGGATTTGCAGGAAATTTTAGCAGCAGCAGGTCAATTTTTGCCGATCGACCCAGCATATCCGCAACAGGCAACCTTGGGCGGCATTGTCGCTACTGCTGATGCGGGTTCCTTGCGGCATCGCTATCGCGGGGTTCGCGATTTGCTGTTGGGAATTACCTTTGTGCGATCGGACGGTAAAATTGCGGTAGCCGGAGGTCGAGTTGTTAAAAATGTCGCCGGCTACGACTTGATGAAACTGTTTACTGGTGCTTACGGCACTTTAGGCGTTATCAGTCAAGTAACTTTCCGAGTTTATCCGCTGCCTGAATCATCGGGAACCGTAGTGCTGACAGGGGAAACTAATGCTTTAGCTCAAGCAACTCAAATCTTATTGTCTTCTGCTTTGACTCCGACAGCCGTTGATTTGGTGTCACCTGATTTAGTAGCACAATTAGGTTTAGGAAAGAGCCAAGGATTGATAGTAAGATTTCAAAGTATCGCAGAAAGCGTTAAAGAACAATCAGCTCGCTTACTGGAAGTTGGCGAAAAGTTGGGTTTGCAAGCAAATATCTGTGGCGACAATGATGAGCATCAGTTATGGCAAAGATTACCAGAAACAGTCTGGAATTCTGGCACAAAGTCCGCAATTATTTGCAAAATAGGGATTAGACCGTCGGAAGCTGTAGCGGCAATTAACAAGCTGCCGGTACAGGACGCTTTGATTCATGCAGGCAGCGGTTTAGGGGTGGTGCGGTTTGAGGCTGCGACTGCGGCAACGCTTTTGCAGGTACGCAGGGGGTGCGAAGCGAAAGGCGGTTTTCTGACTGTTTTAGCAGCGCCGACCGACATCAAGCAACAGTTAGATGTTTGGGGTTATACTGGAAGTGCGATCGCTTTAATGCAGCGGATTAAACAGCAGTTTGACCCGGAAAATCTTTTGAGTCCCCATCGTTTTATAAGCGGTATTTAGTTTAAACTTGGTAGTCTGGAGTTCGGTTTTTCTTGCATCCCGGTCTAAATCCTTTGTTAACTAAATTTGTTTTTTTACGAACCGCGAAGGCACATTAGCGAAGCGGCGCGTTAGCGCTAGACCGCGAATAAAGAGAAAAGAAGAGAAGTTTTTGTTTGCTTAATGGATTTAGGCTTGCTAAGCATAGCAACCGCGCCTGACTGTTAGGAAGTTATTTTCTTAATTGCAGAAATATAAGCGGTCGATTGCTTCTGACTTCTCTCGCGACGATAACTAAATCCTTTTTTCTTCTTCCTTCTGCCCTCTTATTTTTTCCTTCTTCCTTCTGCCCTCTTCCTTCTGCCATATATGCAAACTTCAGAAAAATCTCAAGTTCCCAGCGACGAGTTAAAACCTGCTAAAGAAAGCAATTTTCTAGCACAAAATCCCCATTTACAAAATCCCGAACTACAGGGTTTTGATGCTAATAATCCGCCGAATCCCCTATTAATCGATACTTGCGTGCACTGCGGGTTTTGCTTGTCAACTTGTCCGAGTTATCGCGTACTCGGCAAAGAAATGGATTCGCCCAGAGGCCGCATTTATTTAATGGATGCAATTAATGAAGGCGACGCACCTTTAAACGAAGCAACCTCACAGCATTTCGATACTTGTTTGGGCTGTTTGGCCTGCGTAACAGCTTGTCCGTCTGGAGTTCAATACGACAAGTTAATTTCCGCAACTCGCCACCAAGTTACTAGAAATCAGGAACGCACTTTTTCCGACAATGTAATTCGCACTCTGATTTTTAATCTCTTCCCTTATCCTCACAGATTGCGACCTTTGCTTGTACCCCTGTTTATTTATCAAAAATTAGGACTGCCAAAACTTGTCCGCAAAACAGGTTTGCTGAAAAAAGTATTTCCTCGCTTGGCGGCGATGGAATCAATTTTGCCGAAAGTTACTGTCGATTCTTTCCGGGATAATTTACCAGAGGTAATTCCGGCACAAGGAGAGAAACGCTATCGAGTCGGCGTGATTTTAGGCTGCGTGCAGCGGCTGTTATTTTCGCCAGTTAATGAAGCGACGGTGCGAGTTTTGACGGCTAACGGTTGCGAGGTTGTGGTTCCTAAAAGTCAGGGATGCTGTGCTGCTTTGCCGGAACACCAAGGCCAAGCGGAACAGGCGAAAGCTTTGGCGAGACAAATGATTGATAGCTTTGAAAATACTGGCGTTGATTTTGTGATTATCAACGCTGCTGGCTGCGGCCATACTTTGAAAGAATACGGTCATATGTTAGCTGAGGATCCGCAATATCGGGAGAAAGCTGAGAAATTTGCTGCTAATGTTAAGGACGTGCAAGAGTTTTTGGCAAGTGCGGGAATTACGGCGAAACTCAATCCTTTGATTGACGGAGATTTGACAATTGTGTATCAAGATGCGTGTCATTTGTTGCACGGACAAAAGATTAGTTTGCAGCCGCGTCAGTTGCTGCAACAAATTCCGGGGGTGAAGTTAAAAGAACCTGTGGATGCGGCTTTGTGCTGCGGGAGTGCGGGGGTTTACAATATGCTTCAGCCGGAGATTGCTGATGAATTGGGAGTGCAAAAGGTGGAGAATTTGCTGAATACTGGGGCGGAGTTGATTGCTTCTTCTAATCCGGGTTGTTCTTTGCAAATTAAGAAGCATTTGGAGTTGCAGGGAAAGGAAGTTACTTTAATGCACCCAATTGAGCTTTTGGATTATTCGATTCGCGGGGTGAAGTTGCTGAGGAAGTAGTTTTGTAGGGCAGGCGGTGTCTGCCCTATTTTCGATGCGCTCTTTTGTGAATGAGATTTTTTTTTAATGAATTGCAAGAATTCACAGGCGGGGCGCCTGTTCCACAGAGGAGCGTCGGGTGAAGAGTTGCCAATTTATCGCCCTGACGGCGAACTGTTTAGAAGTTATGAGGGGGTTTCTCGCAGCTTGGAACAAGCCGAAGAGCGTGCACAACAAGAACGACTGCGCGCTGCTGTACTGGCAGAAAGACTGCGAGCTATGGGAATTGACCCGGAACAATTGTAAACTAGATGGGGGAAAAGAGCGATCGCACTTTTAAATTTTAGCAAAAGTGCGATCGGCACAATGACTATTTCCTCTCTTCTAACCTCAAAAAATGCACCTGTCCCGAAGCTTCCGCCACTACGATTGTCACCCCATCAGGTGCAACAGTGCAAGCTTTTAAAGCACTATCTCCCCTGAAAGTAGCAATTACTTCTCGACTTAACAAATCCCAAACTTTGAGAGTATTATCGTCCGAAACAGAAATTGCCTTTGTTCCCATAGTCGCCACAGATGTTACCGCATCAGCATGACCTGTCAAAGTAAAAACTTCTTTTCTACTTGACAAATCCCAAACTTTCAAATTGTGTTCCCGCCCGCCAGAAATGGCCCATTTGCCATCCGCCGTAACTGCGACAGCATTCACAAAACTCTCATGACCTTTGAGAGTGAAAAGTAGATTTTTGACGGCTAAATTCCATAAATTTGCCAAAATATTCTTTTCTTTCCCCAAACTCCAAACTTTTAGAGTTTGGTCGCCGGAAGCCGAAATAACCCGATTGCTGTCGGGAGTAACTGCCACAGCTTTTATCCCGTCCTCATGACCTGAAAAAGTAAAAAGTTCCTCTCCTGTTTCTAGATTCCAAACTTTAATAGTTTTGTCTGCCGAACCGGAAATCGCCATCGTTCCGTCTGCCGTCACTGCCACAGAATTTACCCAGTCTGTATGACCTGTGAAAGTAAAGATTTCTTTTCCGGTTTCTAGATCCCAAACTTTCACAGTTTTGTCGCCGGAACCCGAAACTACTCGCTTGCTATCCGGTGTTATTGCGATCGCTTTTACCCAATCTTGATGTCCCGAAATAGTAAAAATTTCCTGTACGTTTTTGAGATTCCATACTTTAATGCTGTTGTCTCCTGAACCGGAAATCGCTTTCGTACCGTCCGCCGTCACTGCTACAGCATTTACCCAGTCATCGTGACGTGCAAATGATAAATTTTCTTTGCCTCTTTCTAAGTGCCAAACTTTGAGAGTTTTGTCAGAGGAACCAGAAACTATCCGCTTGCCGTCGGGGGTAACAGCCACAGCATTCACTGGGGCGATGTGATTGGTAAAAGTGAAAAGTTCTTCTTTTGTTTCCAGATTCCAAACTTTCAGCGTTTTGTCGCCGGAAGCCGAAATTACCCGTTTACCGTCGGGACTGACGGCCACAGCTTGAACGAAACTGCTGTGTTTTCCTAAAGTGAAAAGTTGCTTTCTTTCTGACAAACTCCAGACTTGAACAGTTCCGTCGTAACTGCCGGAAATTATTTGTTCGCCGTCGGGAGTAACTGCTACACTTTTTACCCAGTCTTCATGACCCGTGAGAGTAAAAAGTTCTTTTCCAGTTTCTAGGTTCCAGACTTTCATGCTGTTGTCTCCGGACCCAGAAATCAACCGTTTGCTATCAGGAGTTACTGCTACTGACTGGACAAAACTGCTATGACCTTTGAAGTTAAAAATTACTTCCCTAGTTGTCAAATCCCAAACTTTAATACTGCCATCCCAAGAACCTGAAATTACTCGCTTGCCGTCGGGAGTTACTGCTACTGCTTCTACGGCAAAAGTATCGCCTGCAAAGGTAAATATTTCTCTCCCAGTTTCTAAATCCCAAATTTTAATGGTATTGTCCCAAGAACCGGAAATTACTTTAGTGCCGTCGGGGGTGACAGCTACAGCATTGACGTAGGTAAGATGACCTTTGAGGGTGGAAATTTCTTCTCCTGTTTCTAAGTGCCAAATTTTGAGATTGTGGTCGGAGGACGCAGAAATTGCCCGCTTGCCGTCGGGGGTAATTGCTACAGCTTGTACCCAGTCTGTATGTCCGGTGAGGGTACGCAGCAATCTCCCGCCGGGAGGAGTAAAACTGGGGGTTAGCGGTCGCAGCCAGGGGGAGGTTTGGTGTTGTGCCTGTGCTAGCAGTGCTTGAATTTCTGGACTTTCAAAGCACATCAAGCGGGCTATTAGTTGGGTGGCTAGTTGGCTTTTTTCTGTGGCTAGAATGTGGGCAGACAGCCGAATTGCTTCTTGGATTAATTTGAGTTGGTCGGCATTTTGGTCTGAGATAATAATATCGGGATTTGTTGCTAAATCGTAATCTTCTATTAGCGCCTGTACTCCCGATGCTGACAGCTTGGCTTTAATAAAATTGTAATCTGTTAGTAAGCTGTATAATTTTTCGGAGTCAGAAGTCGCTGCTAGCTGACTTGGCAGGATTCCCAGGTAGTGCGTCTGTTCTGCGGGCTTCATTTTATCCAGCCCTTGTTTAAACTCGGTCATAAATTTACGGATGTGTTTTTTAAATGTATGCGATCGCTAGCTGCACCCTACCGAAAAGCCGATCGAGAATCTTTTCTCTTGACTTAGCATGACATATTTGAATGCTATGTGCTACGGGCTTGCTGTCCTCGGTTTGGTGATGGTTCGATGAATTGCTGGTTTTTTAGTCGAAGTCTGCTTTGAGAATTTTCAAGCAGTGCGATTACCATAAATCGCCGCCAATATCATTCGACTCAGCAACGCCCAATTTACCGATCAATCGATAAAAGTTCGCATATATCGTTGTTTTTCTTAACATAGCTGGTATTTGGGCGACGATGGTCGATCGATCAACACTGTCAAAGCTAAAAAATTTCAGGTATCGCAATCCTATTTAATGTGCGAAAAAGACTTTTTATAACGAAATATGATGGCGGATGCTCTAATTTTCTGTCAAGTCGGGCGCATCAGCAAGGCAGATGTCCCCCTGGTTGGGTTTTGTACCTCAACGGTATCTGTAATCTGTTTCGCCCACAGCTCTCAGAAAGCTTTGCAGGTGCGCCCCCTTCCTCTAAAATATAGAAAAGGACTTGCACTCTTAAACCGGGTTTCTAAACAAAATCATTGGTTTGACCGCTAGGTACCCAGGAAGAAACCGGATTTCTGACTCCAGAGCGCGCAAGTCACGATCGCAAATAAAGCAGTATTGACTTTAGAGACAAATTTCATGGATGTTATCGAGTTTTTCGAGTTAAGTGCAGGTAAATGGTTTTCCCAGCGTACCGTACACAATCTCAATTCTGGGGAATTGCAGGCGGGTAAATCCGACCTCAAAATAGAAATACTGACAGCTAGCGATGCAGCAGTCGTCAAACTTTGCCAACAACACTCGATTAACCCGGCTTCAACTGGGCTCAAGGGCGTTCGGATTAGTTGGGACGGTATTCCCGATCGCGACAAAGCTAAACAAATCGGTTCTACAATACTAGCGATCGTACCAAATCCCGACAATCCCAGCGAAGGCAAAGTGTTGCAAGACAAGGGTAACGGCCGCTACGTGATGGGAGACGACGTGCTGACATTGATTACAGAATCAGACACCCTCCATGCCGAAGAAAGGCTGTGGTATCTCATGCCCAACCTGCGGCTGCGGACTAGCATTGTTAAGCAAGCTAACGGTACCGAACAAGCATCTTTTTGTTCGGAGATTCGGATGGGAGGAAGTCCGAAAACTTAACTCTCACAAACAACTATGTAATTCCCAAACATTACACCACTTCAAAAAAAAATGCAACTGTAGGCAGATCCAAATCACGATATTCATCAGTCATTCCTAATTCTTTAATCGAAAATCGAAAATGATATTACACCCTATTTCTGCTTTCTCCCTTCTTTCTTCTTCCTTCTCGGGCAATCGCTTTTAACTTGGTATGAAAATCAGTGTGTTTGACAACTGGGAAGGATTTTGCCACAGGTTTGTCTGCTAATTTGTGTTCAGCTTCGGCTCGATCGGCGAGGGCGGTAACAGCCACATCTTCATATACTACAAATTCTGTATTTTCTTTTGTGCGATCGTCGGCTGCAGGTAATTTTCCTGTTTCCTCTGCCTCTGTGTTTGGGACTTCTGCATGAAGCCCCACATCAAGTTGCGCCTCTGACGGCCCACGCAAATCTAACTCTGCGGCAGTTACTTCCGATTCCGGGTTCGATAAAAGTATATCTTCCGGTGACAGTTGAGCAGCACTTTCCCCGGTTAAATTTTGAGGAAAATTATTGCATACCAAGCGTTCAAACTCGCGATTGAAATGATAGAGAGGTTGACCTATCCGATGCCACATACTCAATAGCTGTCCCACAGACACAGCCTTGTAGCGGCCTTGATAAAGCGCTTCAACCACTGCTAAACGCAGCCAATAGCCGGGATACTTGGTCAGCCATTCACCCGCCAATTTCTCGGCTTTTTTGCCACCTAGGTCAAAACCGTAGTGAACCAGCAGAGCCGCTGCTTGTGCAGATATTGCCGTCACTTCTGTCATTTGTTGTCTGTTGACTGTTGACTGTTGACTGTTGACTGTTGACTGTTATCTGTTGACTGTTGTCTTTTGGTTCCAATTACCCAATTACCAATTCCCCATTACCTATTACCTATTCTCCATTACCTATTACCAAGGCCCAATTAGCCAATTGAATTAATCGGATAAACGCACGCCTCCTTCTACAGTTCGCGCGTCCCCGGAAAAAGGTTCGGGAGTCCCATTCCAGTTGAAGTCGCTAACTCTAAAAGTCAGGCTGCCGACTTGACGCTCAGGATTAAAACGCAAAATGATTGCGTAGCTGCGGCGGCTGTATTCTAAAGTGTAATTTGTACTGATTGTTTCCCCGCTTTCTAAATTAATAGCACTTTGAAATCCAACTCGAAAGCCTCCGTAAACTTGCTGGACAAGTCCAAAAGACAGGACTCTCAAATCTACTAAGCGATCGAATAAAAACGGCGATATACCGTCCCGTCCCACCTGGGTATAAGTCACGTTAAACCCAGTGTAATCGAGGAAAGGGCGGGAGAAATGACCGAACTGCCCTTGAATGCCTACGCTGCCAGCGATCGAATTTTGTCTGTCGCCGCTGCTGTAATAAGTGCCAACTCCCCGGACTCCCAAGGCCAGTTGCAAGAAAGGAACCACCGGCGTCCGCGTATACCTCAAACCCTGGGTGGGAGTGCGGGGCAGCGGTTCGCCCTCCCACAGGTTGAAACCGCGACTCAAGGCAAAGCTGAGTTGGGAACGGCTCAGATCGACGCGGTTGTTTTCCCGCACTGGTTCGAGCAACTCTGCTCGATCGGTGTCAGCATTGATAAATTGATACCCAGCTTGGTAGCTGAGATTGATGCCAGTGCCTCCGAGTTGGATGACTGGGGAAGTGAGGACTGCCCCGAGACTGCTCTGCACGGTTTGATAGCCCAGAGAACCGTTAAACAGTCGATCGCGATAACTGTATTCTGCTGCCAGAGTGTGAGTGCCGATCAACTGTCGGAGGCGCAAATTGCCCCGAAAGCTGTCTTCCGGCAAATTCGGGAAATCTTCAAAACTCAGAAATATTGCCGATCCGTCCAGCCTGGTGCGCGGGCCGAGACTAGCGCCCAACCTCGCTTTCAGCCCGTAGCTATCGGGAGACAACGGATTGCCACCGTTCTCTGCCACGATCCGCTGCAGGTAAATTTGGGGCGTCAGAGTCAGCCGCACCGGCCCGTTTTGCAACACCTCAAAACCGCACTCGGCATACAAACCGCCGCGGTCGCCTCCGTCGTAACCAAAGGTCAAACACGGGCCGCTCTGCTGCCGGCTGTCAAACACTTGCCTGCGGGGATACACGGGTATTTTCACCCGGTTGTCGAACACCAAGCGGGGTTTAGTTGTGACCAATTCCTCTGCCGTGGGCGAAATCCTTCTAATCGTCGCCCTCCGGGCCCTGTATTCAAATTCCGGCGGGGAAAACGGGTCGTTAGTAAGCCGAATGTTGGTTGCTACCCTCGCGCCGTCTGGCAGCAGTTCGATGCGTTCTGCTTCAAAGCGGACGCGGTTGACCGCACCAGTAACTTGGGGGGCTGCTAGCTGTCCGCCGCCGCCGAGAGTCACTGTAGCAGCGCCGGGGGATTTGACTCCGCGCAGGGGCTGCTGGCTGGTAATTCGATCGCTCAGCGGCTGTTCGAGAATCGTCCCGGCACTAATATCTGTCGGCAGTGTGGGGGTCAATTCGCTACCTGCTGCCGGCAGGAATATTTCGCCGCTGGCTTGTTCGACTGCGCCGGCGTTGAGGCCGAGATTGAACTCCATCCGCTGGCCGCGCACTACTTGTTGGCCGCGGGTATAGGCGACATTGCCGGATGCTACCACTTGGCGGGTGACTAAGTTGACGATCGCTCGATCGGCATCAATTACAGTTTGCCGGAACCGCACAACGACATTACCAACCGCCGTCACAATTTGCTGCTTGTCGTCGAATTCTTGGCTGTCAGCCTTAACTTCAATAGTATCGGCCGGAGTCACCGGAAAAGGCACCGTCCGCCCAGAAGGGGCGGTGCGGACTCCCGGCGGGGCGGCTGGTTTAGGCTTCGGTGTCGGCGCAGCGGGTGTTCTGGGTGCGGGGGCAGTTCCTGGTGTGGGAATGTCGAACTGCTGTTGTCCGCTGGGTGCTGGTTCCAGGGCTGGTTCTGGAACGGGAATCTCCGCAGGTTCGGGAGGGTTCTCTTCTAACTGTCGGTTTTGGGCCTGATACCAACTTTCCTGCTTTCCGACAACATTCCTCTCCTGTTGTTTCTGCGCCTCTGCGGTTCGTTTTCGATTGCGAATGGCAATAGCATTTTCTACCGAACCCAATTGGTAAGCCGTAAACGAGGAATCTTTCGGAGTTTCCGCAGTTTGGGGTTCTCCCACAGGAGCCCGACGCTGAAATCCCACCACTGCGTCGCCGCTTTCCACTGCTGCTAGGGGGTCGGCGATTGCTGGAGGCTGGTCAGTGGCTGGGGTAGTGCCGAGGAGTGTGGCTGCGGCTTCTGCTGGGGCTGGTGTGGGTTGTGGCTGAACGATATCTGGGCTTGGTTCCGGTATTTCTGCGGGGTTGCTGCGGGTGTCTCCATCGCCGGCCGCGACAGTGAGGGCGACTTTTTTTGGCTTTGCGATGTAGATGATGCCAGGGGGTTCTGGCGGCGGTACCGGATAGGGCATAGTTACAACAGGTAAGTCATCCGATTTTAGATTTTAGATTTTAGATTTTATAGGGTGCAAATTATTGAAAATTTTTGCATCTAAAAGGTAATTGTTTAGAAATTAATCTGACATCTAAAATTTGCAGTGGCTTTGGCGGGCCGAAATACGGCTGATTTGAGAACTTGCTTTCGCCACAAGATAACCTCGCTGCTGGTGCGAGGTCAAGTTTTGTTCGACTAATTTTTGCGAGTTTGCGGGCTGGCTGCGGGGCTGCGGTAGCGTACCCCCCAGCCAGCGGGCGGGATAACTTGTTTATTCCATGTCTCTGCGGTTGGGGTTCCGGGCTGGGTCATTGGACAAAAATCCAAATATGAACAGGGAAACAAAAAATAAAACAACTACATTAACTACGATTTTGAGGGTTAGCACTGTGGGAGTCTCCAAAGATGGCATAATACTGAGCTGATTTGCTGCTGTTGCAGCAACTTTTTTATCATAAGCTAAAGATTAGTCAATTTTATCTTTGCTTTTGAGGATTTTTGGCAAGTTGATTTTTGCCCAATTCCAGAGTTGCTCGGCGATGTTTTCTAGCCGCAGCATAACTCGATCGAGCCATTCGAGCACTTGTTCTAGCGGATGCTTAATATATCCCATGGATTCTGCTTTTGTTTCTAAGTAGTCTCCATCGGATGGGATGCCTGCGCTGGGATTTTTGGGTTCGGCTGCGGCGGGGGTTGCGGGGGTGTATCTGCTAGTTTGCGCGGTGATTGCTGCTGGGGATTGGTGGTTTTGTGCGGTGTTCGGGTTTGTGTTTTTTGGCACTTGGGTTTCCGGCGCGCGCCCTGGGGTTGATTCTGCTGCGAGTGCAGAGCTATTTTTTTGAGTAACTGCTAAATCAGATGCTGTTTCGGGTTGACTTGTTGGGCTTTTTGTCAGCAAGCTCTGTTTTAGCTGCCCCAGCAGGCGGTGAAGTGCTTCGGGGTAAGGGGATATTGAGACTGCGGTCGATCGACCTTCTGCCAATTCTCCTGCTTCTGCCATTTCCTCCTTGACTTTTGGGCTAACTTGTGCTAAGCGGCTTTGAGCTGCTGCCTGGGGTTCGGAACTTCCGTCGATTAAATGCTGCGGTGCTGCTTCGCCGAATAAGTCTTGCCAGTTCAGCCACGGTCGATCGACCTCTGGCCTTTTTTCGGTGTTTTCTTGTTCTTGTCGCTGTTTCAAATAATACTGAATTGCGACTGATTTCTCAGTATTATCACTCGCTGCCGTTTCTTTGCCCAAAAGGTGGTCTACTGACGACCAAATGACTTGTTCGATGTTGCGAGCGTATTTTTCGAGGATGTCGCGGGCGGAAAAATCTAAATTGGTTTCGGTGCTGGATGTGTCAATTTTTACTCCAGAGTTTTCTGTGGGTGCGGCGATTGTTTTTACCGATGGCGGTAGAGTAAGTTCTTCCAGGTTGACGGCGGCGCGATCGAGTAATGTAACAAAGGAGAGAGGACTAGGGGGTCGATCGAACTTGCTGTTAAAATTAGTTTCTAGTTTTGGGGTATTGTGGTCGATCGAATTCGATGCCGCAATTGACTGCTGTGCGGTTTTTGCTTCAATCTGCGCGCGGGCTTTTTGGACTAGGATTGAATTGCGGTCGATCGATTTTTTAACTGCAAGGATTGATTCTCCAAACTGATTTCTTTTGATAGCAACCGGACTCGTCTGAAGCCATGCCATCAATTCCCAAAAACGACGCATCGGCGGCAACTGCGCTTTTTTGGCCGCCGACTCCAAACCGAGATTAAATTTTAATTCTTTTTGGGTAATTTCCCGCCGTTCGGGCCCGCAGTTTGCTACTTCCCAAGTTATGCGACCTTCGAGCAGTTCCTGCTGTTGGGGTGTCAAAATATCTAAAACCTGATTTTCTTTTCCGACCAATACTAAAGTGCGGGCAGGGATAAAACTGGCAATTCCCTCAACTTTCGGTTGCGGTTTTAATCCAGTTTTAGCAAGCGGGAGTTCTAAGACGGAAGTTGTTTGATGCTTTGTGATTTGTCCGCTAAAATTGATTGCCGGATGTAAATCGCTAGCAGTATTTCCCTGATTAATTAACAGCGGGAAGCTGGCTACAGTTTTCGCAGTTTGCGACGAGTTTAGTAAATTTTCGGCTAGGTGTAAAATTTCGGCGATCGAACTTTCCTCGGAAACTTCCCCCTGATACCAATTTTGTTGCCCATCGGGATTTTCGTCCCCGCCAAATTCTTGCAGTTCAGGTAAATCTACTTTTTGACTTGATTCCCGCAACTGTCGCCCTAGCAGTCGGGAACTTTGCACCAGCAAATAAGCTGGATAAAGCAGAATTTGGGTGGCGGTGAGAGTTGCTTCTTTAATTTGACGCCAAGTTCGATCGCAATTGTCAGCGACTTGGCGGGACTGTTTCGATATAAAATTTAATAGTCGGCTTTGGTATGGGCCGTAGTAACCGTTGGACATAAGTTTTATTCTTGAATTCAGATTTTTGATTCGCGCCGGCATTGCGAAATATTGCTGTAAAATCAAAGCGAGATCTTAATCGCAGCTTCAAACCCTCTGAAACCTTTATTTCTTCGCGTCCTTTGCGTCGGGGCGGTTCAATCCAATTTTTGATTAATACACAATTCCTATTTTAGCGAAATATGAGCGCTTCTGTGTCACCTGCTAGCAACAATATTTCTGCCACTGTCGAGAAGTTGCGCCGCCTCAGCCAAGTGGAGGTTCAGTCTGGTTGGAGGTACTGCGATTCTGACTCGGCTGTTTCTTCGGTAAATATTTGTAACAGCCCTGTTGCTGAACTTAACAGCAAAGGACATATTGCTTGGCCGTCTGGGAAGCAAGTTTTGTATTTGGGCCAGCAATTTGTAATTCCTGACAATTTGCACGGCTATCCTGTGGTTGGTTTGCGGTTGCTGCTGAGTTTGACTTGGTGGGCAGAAGATGCTCAAATTTTTGTCAACGGCGAGTTAGTCGGACAGGGAGATTTATTTGATTTTGCCGATCGAGTTTTGTTGAGTTCGTCGGCCAATCCCGGAGATGAATTTTTAGTTATTTTGCGGTTGGTAAGTCCGGGTCACGATAACGGTGCTTTAGTGCGATCGATTTGTTTGTACGAAGCTGCTGACTCTTCTTGTTTCGATCCGGGTTTTGTGGCTGCCGAATTAGAGATTTTGCAAAATTCGCTAAGTCGAAATTTAGAAAATTTAACTTCCAAATACTTCTCCACTGAAACAATAGCAAGTCTCCCACTGTTTGTCAAGGGGGAAACGCTGAAATCTGAGATTGATTTGGCGATGGATTTGATTGATTGGTCGGCGGTGGGCGAGCGCGAAAAGTTCGCTCGCTCGCTGTCTGTTTTGCGGCACAATTTACTGGGATATCTGCGGGCTTTTTCTAAGGATTTAGATGAGGGAACCGCAGAGGGCGCAGAGGGCGCAGAGGGAGGAAGAAGAGATGAGGTTTTGGAGGTTGAAGAAAAGGGCAATTCTACATCTATATATATAGGAGAAAGTGGCGAGCTGACATCTATATATACAGGTAAAATCTATTTGGTCGGTCATGCTCATTTAGACTTAGCTTGGCTGTGGCCTGTCCCAGAAACTTGGGAAGCGGCAAAGCGAACTTTTGAGTCGGTATTGAAATTGCAATCGGAGTTTCCCGATTTAATTTTCTGTCATTCAACTCCCGCACTTTATGCTTGGATGGAAGAACATCGCCCGGACTTATTTGCTGCGATTAAAAAACAGGTGGCGGCGGGTTGTTGGGAAGTTGTCGGCGGGATGTGGGTAGAACCGGATTTAAACTTGATTTCCGCTGAATCAATGGTGCGGCAAGTTTTTTACGGACAGCGTTATGCAAAAGAAAAATTTGGGGAATTGATGCGGGTGGCTTGGCTACCGGATACTTTCGGTTTTGGGTGGCAATTACCTCAGATTTTGCGGCAAGGCGGAGTTGATTATTTTGTAACGCAAAAGTTGCGTTGGAACGATACAACGGAGTTTCCCCACGGTGCGTTTTGGTGGGAAGGGTTGGACGGTACTAAAATATTTAGTATGATGTCTCCTCCAATTGGTGAAGGCATAGAATCTGTGAAAATGGCAAGTTATGCTTTTGACTGGCAAGCTAAAACTAATTTGCAAGATGCTCTTTGGTTGCCTGGGGTTGGCGACCACGGCGGTGGCCCGACTCGTGATATGTTGGAGGTGGCGAAACGCTGGAAAATGTCGCCTTTTTTCCCGAAGTTGGAGTTTGCGAAAGCGGTTGATTATTTGTCTTTGATTGAGAGTCAGTTTTTGCCGGAAGTTGCGGAAAGTTCGCAGGAAAGCGATGTTCCAGAATCGGATAATCAGGAGATTTTGCGGGCGCGAGAATTGTCAAACTTGTCGGCAATTTCCGCAACTAAGCCCGAAAGCGATGTTTCAGAATCGGACAATCAGGAAAATTTGCTCGTTGTCGAAACCGTGGGGAATTTGCGGGCGCGAGAATTGTCAAATTTATCGGCCATTTCGGATGCAAATCCTTCCATCTCACCACTCAAAACTCTCCCTGTTTGGAAAGACGAACTTTATTTAGAATTCCACCGGGGTTGCTACACGACTCGCGCCGACCAAAAACGCCAAAACCGTCGCTGCGAAGAATTGCTCTACCAAGCGGAGTTGTTGTCTTCGCTGGCCACTATTTGTACTGGTGCGGTTTATCCAAAATCTGAATTAGAATCTGCTTGGAAACAGATTTTGTTTAACCAGTTTCACGATATTTTGCCCGGTTCTGCGATCGCCCAAGTCTACGCGGATGCTAATATAGCCTTTGCTGAGGTCGATCGCACTTGTCGCGAAATCCTGCTAAAATCTTTGGATGCCATCTCGGCTCAAATTTCTCTGCCGAATCCCCCGCAGCCCGATGCTCAACCGATTTTGATTTTCAATACTCTCAATTGGTCGCGCTCTGAGGTTGTCGCTGTACCGCTTCCCGATGCTGCTGATTCAGCTTGGCAAATTTACGATTTTTCCCGACGGCGACTGGCTTGGCAGATTGTCAGGAGCGATCGACTCGAATCGGAATCTAAACTATTATTCTGGGCAAATAATCTCCCTGCCGTTGGCTACCAGGTGTTCTGGCTGTGTCGCGAAGACGCTCAAACTGTGGATAATGCGTCCGCGAGTCCAGAAACCGAAAAAAAGACAGAGTTATCAAAACTTACATACGGTATAGCACAAAAAAACACAGTTAGTGAAGAAACGCCTTTTGCAGCCGCACAAATGGTTTTAGAAAATGAATTTATTCGGGCAACAGTTGACGCCAAAACTGGAGATTTATCCAGCATTTGGGATAAAGTAAATAACCGAGAAGCCCTGAATGCAGCAGGCGGAAATCAACTGCAAGCATTTCAAGACAGCGGCCAATATTGGGATGCTTGGAACATCGACCCAAATTATGAAAAACATCTGTTACCCGCGCCGACACTCAAAGAGATTGCTTGGGTAGAGCAGGGAGAAATACGGCAGAGTTTGCGCGTAGTCCGACAAATTGGCAAATCGGAGTTTTGCCAAGATTATATAGTAGAAATAGGTTCGCCGCTGCTGAGAATCAAGACAGTTGCAGATTGGCAAGAAAGTCACGTTTTAGTAAAAGCAGCCTTTGGGTTAAATGTAGAAGCAGATTTTGCAACTTGCGAAATTCCCGGCGGTGCGATCGCACGCACAACCAAGCCGCAAACACCCGCCGAAAAAGCCAAATGGGAAGTGCCGATTTTGCGCTGGACTGATATCAGCAATGACGGTTTTGGAGTCAGTTTGCTCAATGATTGCAAATACGGTTGCGACCTTCAACCGAATCAAATTCGGCTGACTTTGCTTCGGGGTTCGACTTGGCCGGACGAACAAGCAGATGTAGGAGTTTCCGAATTTACTTGTGCAGTCTATCCCCACAGCGGAAATTGGCAAGAAGCCGGCACAGTTCGGCGCGGCTATGAGTTGAATTTGCCGCTGCTAGTAAAGGTATGGCCGCAGTTGGGAGAACATCGAAACAAGAGTTTACCCGCAGTGGGGAAGTTCTTGGATTTGTCTGCCGACAATTTAGTTTTGATGGCTTTCAAACAATCGGAAGACGATTCTAAGCTGTGGATTTTGCGGTGTTGCGAATCCGAGGGAAAGGAGGCTGTGTTAGAATTGAACAGTGATTTAAGATTAGAGATTATAGAGCCAGTAGATTTGTTAGAAAGGCCTGCCAATTTGTCTGAAAAGCTGCCCGAAGGAGGAGGATTTAAGATAGAGCCTTGGAAAATCGCGACTTTTACAATTGTGTCCAAAACAGACACCTAAAGACTTTATACCAAATCCGGGTTTCTTACCCCCTTTATCTCTTAGTCGCCCTTACTGCCGATTTTGTTCGTGTGGACGCGGTTTCAACCGCCGAGTCATACCAGGGATATCTAACCCGGATTTAGTATAAAACATAATTCGAGGTGACTATAATGTGCACCTCTTTGTATTTGATCGCGAGCATACTCTACCTCATCTTTTATTTGTTTTCGTAGGTCTTCAGCTTCTTGACAAATACAAAAGTGAGACTCTTGTGCATCCCTGCAAATTTTTTCGTGTTCCTCAATTTCCCAGTAGTCTATAGCATGGAAACAGCCACTAGCATCCCTACCCATCTTTTCGTAAACTGAATCATCAAAATCATAATATGTGACTGTTTTTCCGAGAGCTACACATTTCACTTTACTAGCACCTGCTTTCAGAAGTAACTCTTTGCCTGCGCGTAAAGAATTACCAGTCGTTGATACATCATCGAGCAAAAAAACATTTTTATTTTGAATCAATTCTAAATTGATTACTTTCATTGATTCAAAATGAATGTCGAGTTCCCGATTGCCTCCTGTAGATAATCGATCGATGTTTTTAACTCGTATTAAGCAAAGAGTTGCGTCAGTGATTTTTTCTGGGAGAGATTTAGCTAATTTTTGGGCTACTAGATAGATACCCGATACTTGATTACCTGACGAATGTGAAGGAACTACAGCAATGGCAAAGCTCTCATCCATCTTTAAATGCTTTTTTAGCTCCTCAAACCAGAAATCAATACTTGTTCTTTCTTTGTTTTTCAATTCAAGTATTTTTTCACTAAAGTAATCAAAACAATCATTCTCTTCGCTTTGCCACTTAAGAGGATGATAGTTTCTTAAATAATAGATATCTTTAGAATCGCTGAAGATTATCATATCTCATGACTTGGTGATATTTTCTTTGCCCATTCTAGCCTACGCAATCGGAGGATAAAGGGGTTTTATTTCCCGGATTTTGTATTGTACCGAAATCTGCGCTCGGCTATAAACCTACATCTTTTTCTCTCATTTATTCTCTTCTCATCTCCCCTCTGCGCCCTCTGCGCCCTCTGCGGTTCATGGAAAACAAATTCAGTTTGCACAGCTAAAAGCCCAAAGCTAAAATTTAATTGTACGAGCCTGATAGGGCAATAATTATCCTCTTTTAGTACAGCCAAAAATAAGCTATTGCCAAAGTAATGAAAGTCAGCGATAGCCCGAATCGCAAATGTTCTTTAAAAGTCAGCCGCTCGCCTGATTGTCCTGCGACTTCAGCTACAATTAAATTAGCCACAGAACCCAACAAAGTTAAATTCCCTGCCAGGGTAGAAGCCGCCGCCAACAACAGCCAAGCTTGGGTATCTGTTTTGACAATTACCGATTGCAGAACTAACACCGCCGGTACGTTAGAAATTAAGTTAGAAAGAATTACGGTAACTCCCAACAAACTCAGTGGCGTATTAGTCAAATTAGTTAAATTCTCCAACAAACCCAGTTGTTGAGTTGCTTTAGTCACCACAAACAATCCCGCAAACATTACTAGCAAATTCCAGTCAACGCCTTGCAAAATGCGATCGGACTTGACGCGCCTAGTAATTAACAATATACTGGCAGCTATCCAGGCAGATTCTGCTAAAGGTGCACCCGCTAAAAAAGCTACTAAGAGTGCTGCTGTCACCCACAAACTTTTTGCTAGTAAAGGCTTGAACAATCGATACCTGACTTGAGTAACCTGCGGCAAAGATTTGCAAGAACGCACTTCTGGATAAAGCAACCACAGCCAAGCTACTTGAACCAGCAAACAAATTAAAGCTACTGGTGCGAGAGACCGGGCAAATTCCAAATAACTAATTCCCGAAAAAGAACCGACGAGAATATTTTGCGGGTTGCCACTCACAGTCGCCACTGAACCTAAATTAGTACCTCCGGCTAAAGCTAAAAGATAAGGGATAGGATTGAGAGACAAAGAGCGAGTCAGACTCAGCGTTAAAGGGGCCAGCAAAATAGCAGTAGTGTCGTTGAGAAAAAATGCCGATAAAATGCCGCTGCCAAAAGTAACTGCCACCATAATGCCGAAAGGAGAACGAGTAAAGCGAGTTAAAAACTCCAAAGCGAGTTGAAAAAAACCCGATGCTCCCAAAGCCGAATTAACGACCATCATTCCCAGCAAAAAAACGATCGTATTTGGGTCGATCGCCTCCCAAGCAGTTTTGAGGTTAAGTATTCCCAAAGCTACCGCAAAACCTGACCCGACAATTGCAACCGCCGCCCGGTTCATCCGCAGCCCCGGCAAATATCCCAAACCGAATCCCAAGTAGGTCAGTCCCAATACTAGGTATTTGAGTGTTATCATATATACTTAAAATCCTTGATTGCCGCTTTTTTCCATTGTCTGGGATGCTAAAAGTACAGACCGGGTAATTGCAGCTAAACCTGCTGGTATTGCAACTAGCGCTAAATATCGCCGTGGAAAATAGCCAGTTTTGCAGTAAATTTATCATTGCCAATTGAAATATAGTACCCATCGCAAATTTATCCAACCTTTTGAGACTTTGCGAACTTAGTGCGAACAAAATTTGCCAACCTGCGCCAATTAGCTCTCACAACTTTCTTCTGATCTATAATATGCAAAATTACGAACGCTAAAAATGTGTACGCCAGCCAAAAATGCAAACTCCTTCCCAGATCAACCATTGCGGAATTCTGGGGAAACATATCTGGCAAAACAATTCCAAAAAATTTCACATTGTTACTTTTGTAAGAGTTAGAAAGCAAGAAACCAGTAACCGGAACTAGCCACATAAAAACGTACAAAGTTGCGTGCAAAGCAAAATTTTTGTACCATTCCTTTGTAAACTTTGGCAGGCGTTTCGTATATTTTTTCCACCATACCCGCAGCAGAGTTAAAATCCGCCAAGTCAGTAAAGCCATTGTCAGCACTCCTACGGATTTGTGAAAATCGTAAAGGGGGCCTCGAATCAACAATTCTCCTGGCAATTGAGCCATAGAAGTACCGGTAATAAACAGCACTAAATAGCAAGCTGACATCGCCCAGTGTAAAGACATCAATTGTTTGAACGCAGAATTAAGTCTGGGTTTCGCAACGGGTTTTACGATACTCACTCTTTCTTACCTCCTTAGCGTTTGTTGCACAAGATTAAGTATAAACTATAGGACTAAAGCCCGTTGTCGATTGTGCCTTATAAGATTTACTTAACTTAATTATTACAAATATTTATTAAACAGTCTAATTAACTATATTCACGATCGTTATTCCCAACACAAAACATCGTACTTGGGGTCGATCGCCTCCCAAGCAGTTTTCAGGTCGAGTATCCCCAAAGCCACCGCAAAAGCTGACCCGATAATTGCAACCGCCGCCCGGTTCACCCGCAGTCCCGGCAAATATCCCAAACCGAATCCCATGTAGGTCAGTCCCAATACTAGGTATTTGAGTGTTATCATATATACTTAAAACTATTGATTGCCGATTTTTTTATTGTCTAGGATGCTAAAAGTACAGACTGGGTAATTGCAGCTAAACCTGCTGGCATTGCAACTAGCGGGAAATATTGCCGAGAGACGGTCTACCCACTACAAACAAAGTGGTTGCATGGGAAAGCGAAAACCAGCACACTGGACAAGTTGTAATTTTGTTACAACTTGTAACTTTTTTCAAACAACAGGTTTAATTTAGTTTCACAAGAAAGTTAAATTCCAGAAAGTAAAATTAATTACAGTCGAGTTAAGCCAAAAGTGTTTGCTAAAAAATTTAATTCAAGCAACCCAGAAACCAACAATTCTCACTTGACCCGCACTGACGGCGAGCTCGCAGCAGCAAAACAGTCGTGCAGCAAACAAGTCGAACAGGATTGGTATAGAACTCTCTACGACAATTTTCCGGGCATTTACTTTGTTCTAGACGCTTTGGGAAGAGTTTTTTCCCTCAATGAATTCGGCGAGGCGAGACTAGCCTACAAATCGCAGGAATTAATTTGTCATTCAATTTTTAACATATTTTCCTGCCAATATCAAGGAAAAATGCAAAGTGAATTTGCTGGATTGGTACAGCAGGAAAACGGTAAGCAAACTCCAAAAGTTGCCTGTTGGGAAGGCTGCTTGACTTGCAAAGACGGCAGGATTATCTGGGTAAAAGCAACCGCGCGGGCAATGCCTGCGGTAGATTGGAAAATAGAAGAAAACACTAATGGTCGCTCACTTGCCAATTTCCAACGGCCGGCTGTACTGTTAGTTTGCGAAGAAATTAAGGCTGCTTCGCAGTCACCCACGTCGCCCAACCAGAGAGGAAATTGGCGCAGTCCAACTTTAGCGATCGCAAAATTAGCCAAAAGTCAACTTAAAGAACGCCACAATATAGAAGAATTCATCCGTGAAGTAACAGAAACCGCTGTCAGTATTGTCAACTGCGATCGAGCCAGTATTTGGCTGTATGGCGAAGACAAAACGCAGCTTCACTGCATCGACCTTTACGAAAAAAATACTAAACTCCATTCCGTACAAATTATTATCACAGCAGCCGACTGTCCGGGATATTTTCAAGCTTTAAAATCTGCAAGTGTGATCGCTACTGTGGCAGCAGAAAATGACCCCAGAACGCGAGAACTTGTCGGTCTTTATTTGCTCGATCAGGGCACGACTTCCCTGTTAAACGTACCGATTGTGCTAGCAGGTCAAAGGTTGGGAATAGTCAGCGCCGAACGCCAGGGTTCCGACGGTGATTGGACAGAAGAAGAACACGAATTTACCCAAATATTAGCAGATTTTGTATCCTCAAGTTTGTCAGCTAGCGAAAAGTTAAAATTACAAGCAATCCGACACGAACAGCAGCAAAACTTGCTGACCCAATACTACGATCAACTAGAAGAAAGAGTAGAAAGACGCACTGCTGAACTCAAAAAAGCTAACCAAAAACTGCAAAAAGAAATAATTAAAAGAAAACAAGCAGAAGCCGAACTCCGCCTGCAGCAACAAGAACAGCAAATTATTTTTGATTCCGTGCCGGCGATGATTTGGCTCAAAGATACCGAAAGTCGCCTGCTGCGAATTAATCAAGCCGCCGCTGCATCGAGAGGTTTGCCCGCAGCTCAATTAGAAGGTAAATCTTTTTATGAAATCTATCCAGACGAAGCAGAGCAATATTATTTAGAAGATTTGGAAGTAATCAATTCTGGCGTTCCCAAGCAGGGCCAAGTCGAACTTTTACCAACAGCCTCCGGTCAAAAATGCTGGGTGCGGACAGATAAAATACCTTACCGCGATGAAACAGGTAAAGTCGCTGGTGTAATCGTGTTTGCAGTAGATATTACTGATTTAATTAAAGTCGAAAGAGAACTGCGAGAATATCGCGATCGCCTCGCAGAAAAAGTAGAGAAACGTACTGCTATGTACAGGCAAGCCATGACCGCTTTGTACTCTGCAAATACGCAACTGCAACAGCTAATTAACAACAGCTATTCGAGCGAAAATGGCAGCAGCCATTCAGCAGCGCGTTTGCTCGAATGCGAAGCTTATTTTGAAGCAGTTGCCGTGGCTGACCGCGACACAATTTTGAGCGTCAGCAGTAATTTTGCCCAACTTTTCGGTTACGAACCTGCGGAAATGGTGGGAATGAGCTTGCTGGAACTACTGTCGCCGAAATCATACAAACAGGCGCCGCAAATGATTTCTGCTGCCAGCAATACAGTCTGTGAAACTATTTTTCTTAAGCGAGATGGAACTGCTTTTCCTGCTGACGTTCGCAGCAAATTCGTATTTTGGGAAGGTCGTTTAGTACAGGTGAAAGCAGTCCGAGACCTCACAGAACGGAAATTGACCGCAGCAGAATTAGAGCGATCGCGGTCTTTGCTGCACGCTACCTTAGAAGCAACGGCAGACGGCATTCTCGCTGTTACTACCGCCGGAGAAATGATTAGTTATAACGAAAAGTTAGTTCAAATGTGGGGAATTTATGAAGAAGTGAGAAACTCAATGGATAGAACGGTGCGACTGGCATTTCTCACTAAGCAAGTTAAAGATCCGAGAGCTTTTTTGCAGAGAGTTAAAGAATTTTATAGTGATACGGAGTCGCAAGGTTGCGATATTCTAGAATTTAAAGACGGTCGCACTTTTGAGCGCTACACGCAGCCGATTCGAGTCGGACAAAATATTATTGGCAGGGTGTGGCGCTTCCGCGATATTACATCTCGCGAAAAGGTGACGGCAATGTTGGGAGATTCTCAAAGGCGCTTTCGCGCAATTTTTGATTCTTCTTTCCAATTTGTGAGCTTATTGAAACCGGACGGCACTCTGCTGGAAGCTAACCAAACTTCTCTAGATTTTGCGGGAATTAAGCTGCGGGATGTGGCCAATAAACCGTTTTGGCTATTGCCTTGGTGGGGAGATTCTGAGGAAGTTCAGGAACAGTTGCAAGAGGCGATTTCTCGATCGGCAAGAGGTGAATTTGTCCGCTATGAAGTGGAAGTTCAAGGTGTAAATCAGACGGCAACTGTTGATTTTTCTCTCAAACCCGTTGCGGATGAAACTGGCAAAATAGTATTGTTACTGCCGGAAGGTCGAGACATTACTAAAAGTAAGCAAGCCCAAGTCGCGCTGCGGCAACAAATAGAACGGGAACGCCTGATCGGGCAGATTCAATCGCGAATCCGTTCTTCTCTGGATCTGCAAGATATTCTCAACACTACAGTAGCGGAAGTGCGGGAGTTTTTGGCAACCGATCGCGTGCTGGTTTTCCGCTTCCGACCCGACTGGAACGGAGATGTGGTGGTGGAGTCGGTTGGAGAAGGATGGATTCCACTGAAGGGCATGGGAATTGACGATTGCTGTTTTGCCAATACTTACATCGGACAGTATTTAAAGGGCCGCATTCGCGCCATAGAGGATATTAACACTTCTAATTTGAGCGAGTGTCACCTTAAATTTTTGGAGGCTTGTCAGGTGAAGGCAAATTTGGTGGTGCCAATTGTCCAGCAAGGAATTGAACCGAGGGAAGGTAACGGTTCTTGTCAAGTGCCGAAGTTGTGGGGTTTGCTGATTGCCCACCACTGTTCGGCACCCCGCCAGTGGCAGCAGTTTGATGTGGATTTGCTTAGTCAGTTGGGTACTCAAGTTGCGATCGCGATCGAACAATCTTTACTTTACCAGCAGCTAGCGGCGGCCAACCAGCGGTTGGACGGGTTGGCGAATTTGGACAGTTTAACTCAACTAGCTAACCGTCGCCGTTTTGACGAGGTGATCAACCGAGAATGGGAGCAGTCGAGCTCTTCGGAACCGCTATCTTTGATTATGTGCGACATTGACTGTTTTAAACTTTACAACGACAATTACGGCCACCAAGCCGGGGATGCTTGTTTGCAGCAAGTAGCGCGGGTGATCGGAGATGCTTGCACGAACGCACCCGCACAACGCCTCTATTTGGCTGCTAGGTACGGCGGCGAGGAATTTGCGGTAATTTTGCCAAATACAGATGTCGTCGCTGCACAGGCTGTTGCTGAGGGAATCCGCAGCCGCGTCAAAGCCTTGGCAATTCCTCACATCAAGTCTGTTGTCAGCGATTGCGTGACACTCAGCATGGGGGTGGCGACGATTTTTGAAGGTCAAAACTCGCCGAAAATGCTGATTGAAGCTGCGGATAAGGCGCTTTATAGAGCTAAGTCTGGCGGGCGCGATCGAGTGGCTATTAGTGATTAGTCAGTAGTCAGGTTATTTGAGATTTTAGATTTGAGATTTTAGAATTGGGAATGACTGATGAAGCTGGTCGTTTGGAGCTTGTCTACAGTTGCATTCCTTTTTCAAACTGGCACCACAAAAAAAGCGATCGCCCTAACTGGCATAAAGTTAGTGCGATCGCGGTACTATGAATTAGCTATTTATCTATCAGACTCGGCGCGGAATTTTTACGCATTTTCATGGAGATTTTTACAAAACTTTAGTGGGCGTTGGGTAAAAATATCCAGAAATCGCTTTTCTCTACCTGATATCTCTTTTTTTTATTGAACCGCAGAGGGCGCAGAGGGCACAGAGGAAGAGAAGAGAGTAAGAAAAGAGTTCATAAATGATGAGGGATTGGTATGCCAATTCCCAATGCCCAATTCCCAATGCCCAATGCCCAATGCCCAATGCCCAATTTCCCACCTATTTAGCTAACAGTTTTTGAAACACCTCATACATATCCTCAGCCAACTTTTTAGGATTCCACAAAGGTGCGAGATGTTCTGGCTGCTTAGATTTTACTAAATGCTCTTTCACCGCATTTCGGAAACCAGCATCCCGGCCAAACTTAACTCCCCACTGCGTGTATTCTTCCCAACTCCACGCCGCACCAACATCAAGATTTGCACTTTTCAGAAAAGCGTAACCCATGCGCGAAAGATATTGGTCGCCGGAGCGAGTTACCACTGGCAAATTCGCCCACAAAGCCTCTAAATTGTGAGTGCCACCGTTGTAAGGATAGGAATCTAAAAGCACGTCGGCTACATAATAAATAGCGCGGTGTTCTTCTTCACTTCTGGTTTGCCCTATAAACTTAATTCGACCAAAATCTACTCCCTGAATTTCGCATTCTTCGCGGTAAGTGCTGTGAATAATATCGGGGTCGCCTTGACCTTTGCGGATTAACACACTATTGGGTACTTCCTTAAGAATTGTAACTTGAGCTCGTACCATTTCGGGATTGGTTTTTCGCCCTGGCGCCACGCACAGATAAGTCATTTGATCCAAGCCAATTCCGAGAGCGTTTCTAATCGCCTCTCGATTCACAGGAATGCTTTGCAGTGCGCCAATTGCTACGGAACAAACAGGCAATCTTACTAACTGTTCTAAGTAATTTTTTTCCACACCAGAGGGGTGAGTGTGTTCGTCGCAGAGAAAGTAGTGATTCTCTGAAATGTAGGGTGCGTCAAATCCCAGCCAAGACACGCAAATTCCCGCAGGATATTGATACAGCACTTCGACATTTGTTGGGACTGTCATCGAGTCTAAGTCTATCAAAACATCCAAGTTGTCTTGCGCTACTTCGGCAAAGAGTTCCCCGCCGTCAGCAAAGCCGTTTGGATATTTTTTAGGCCAGTAAAACTTGCCCGCCATGTCTTCAAACCGCTGCGTAACTTCATCTCGGTGGAGTTTCCCGGTGACGTAAAGGTGAACGTGGGGGGTAATGTTGCTTAATTCGCGAATTAAAGCTTCGCTGCACCAGCCTACAGAGTGGCGGCGGAAGTGTTTGGAAAGGAAGCCGATTTTTAAAGGACGCTGTTCTTTTGTTTGGTAATTTGCTAGGTTGATTCTGTTAATGTCCTGGCGCTTGGGGACGGCTTTTTGGTAGTATTCTTTGGCAATGAGTCTGTAGAAACTGGCATTTTTTTCGCGGTTGTCTCGCAGGTGAGAAACTGCAAACAGGAAGATTTCGTAGAGCAGTTTTAGTTCGATTACGCTAAAGCTTTCGACCTTTTCGTAGCAGAGTTTTTCGATTTCTTCGAGTTTCTGAATTGCCTGTTTGCTTACACCTGATTGCAGGTAGGAAAAGACATAGGCTGTCGCTGACATGATTGGGGCATTTTCGCCGCAGTTTTCGCAGTATTTGTCGGCTATGCTACGGGCTCCGGCGAGGTTGGTGGAATGACTTAGCAAGTCGCACAATTGTTGGTAGGCTTCGCTAAATTTGGGGTTGCATTGGATCGCTTTTTCAAAATTGGCGATCGCCTCCAACGGCTTATCTTGTTTTTGAATGTGTCCCATCCGGCAGTAAACCTCTGCCCAATTCGGTTTTAATGCCAAAGCTTGCTGATAGCTGGCTACAGCTTCTTCGAGGCGCCCCTGCATGGAATAACAACTGCCGAGGTTAGCGTGAACTTCCGGCCAGTCGGGCTTAATTTTCAGAGTGTTTTGATAATTAGTAATTGCTTCGTCGTACTTGTTTTGCTGCAAAAAAGAATTGGCTATATTGAAGTGCAAAACTTCTAAGTGCGGCTTTAAAGCTACAGCTTTCTGATAGTAAGCGATGGCGGCGTCGAGATTGCCTTGTTGCGATCGCGCGCTGCCGATGTTACCGTAAGCTTCGGCCCAATCTGGTTTAATGGCGATCGCTTTTTCGTAGCATTCGATGGCTTCGTCGCGCTTTCCTTGGCTGAAAAGTCGATTACCTAAGTTAAAGTGGAAGTCTGCACCGACTAGCTGGGGGTTGAGTTCGGATGTTCTTTTAAAACAGGCGATCGCTGCTTCGATGTTGCCGTGTTTCTGATATACTTTCCCTAAATTCCAGTGAGCTCCCGCTAAATCTGGACTGAGGGCAATCGCTTGCTGGTAATGAGCGATCGCTTCTTCCAAACGCCCCATTTTGAAATACATACTGCCGATATTGGCGCGCACTTCCGCAAAATTTGGCTGCAATTCTAGGGCTTGAGAATACGATCGAATCGCAGCTTCATTTTTGCCTTCTGCTTGCAAAGCATTGCCTAAAGTGACGTAAGCGTGGATGAAATCTGGTCGGATTTTTATCGCTTGCTGGCACGCTGCGATCGCCTCTTTAATTTTACCTTGAACTAAAAACTGTTCTGCCAGTTTTTTGTAGGGTTCTACTTCTTCAAAATTGGCAACTTGTCCGCTATCTGGAACATTTAGCGAGGTTACTTGTTCGGAAAGTTCGGCGGGGTTGGTAAACGGAGTATTTAAAGTTTCAGTGGTGGGCGCTGACGGCAAATTGATGCTCGAAGGCTGCAAGCCGTAGCCTTCATCTTTGTTGACAGATACTGGTTGCTGTTCGCCTGATTCTGTTTCTAATTCGATAAAGTTGCTGTCAGTAGTTGGCCGCTCTTTTTGTGCGATCAAACTCGATAGTTTCTCAGCAGCGCTGGCATCTCCCGGTTGCTGTTGGATCACTTTTTGATAGCAAGTAATTGCTGCATCTAAGTTTCCTTGCTGCTGCAAAACGCTGCCCAGCATCATATTAACCGAAGACAATTGAGGATTAATCGCCAGAGCTTTTTGGTAATAATTTGCCGCTTGTTCCAATTGCCCTAACTTGTAATACATACTGCCGAGATTCGCGCTGGATTCAGCAAATTCCGGCTGAATTTCTAAAGCTTGCAAGTAAGCTTCAATTGCCATTTCCAGCTTGCCTTGACTCTGCAAAGCATTGCCTATTGTTAAGTAAGCAGGAGCAAAATTGGGTTGAAATTTAAGAGCGACATGGCAAGAGGCGATCGCCTTTTCAAATTCTCCTTGCAAAACATAAACTTCCGCCAATTTTTTATGAAGTTCGGCATCTCCGGGATTGAAATCTAAAGCTTTCTGATAATTCTCGATAGCGCCACCGAGATCACCTCGATCTTTCAGCCAATTTCCCTTTTGAAAATAATCTCTCACTGCCTCTAAACCTACTAAAGAATTCCCGCTCATTTGCTCTGCCACTCTTACAGTTTTTACACTAATAATATTCAACCATTCTACCCACTATCGGGAACGCACAGACCAAGTACACCCTCGATTTATATATTCTACCTGCTGTCTGAGATGATTTTTAGCAGTTGCGCCACCCGCACCCGTGTCCTCATTTAAAACTCCAACTACGGCCTCTAAAAACCGCCTTGTATATCCCTCCCAATCTGGTTAGCCCGCCCGCTTCCAATTAGTTATCGATGCAAAATTTTCCACCTCTGACAGGGAAACTAGACGGGCAAATCCAGCAGTTGTTTCCGGCAAAGCTGCCAATTCACTGGTCACAATCCGGCAACCGCTGGCCATTGCCTCCATCACGGCAATAGATGAGGTTTCTAAATAGGTATTCAGGTCAGCTAAAACGGCAACTGAAAGCAGTTGCCGGACGAGTTCGGGTTGGGGTACGGAACCCATGTACTCGACGCCTTCTGTTTCCTGACAAGGGCGGTAAAGTTGACCTACAAAAAGCTTGTTATCATTGTCGTCTATTTGGTGTACTTTTATGCTTGAAAATACTTTTAATCTGGTTCCGGGGACAGCTTGACGAATTTCGGGAAAGACTTTTAACAAAATATCGAGTCCCCGAAATGGAGTGCTGGTGCAAGCTAGAATGGGCGGTCGATATTTATGAGTGAGGATATAAAGATTATCTGCGAAAATGTTAGCAAAACAAGATGCGATCGCATTTCTTCAAACACAACAGCGATTGGAGTCAATCCCAAAGGGTCGATGAAGTTGCTCGCGCTGCCAGTCGCTGACAAATACAAAAGCATCGCAAGCATTGATTTCTCGCTGATTATGGAACTATTGGAGAAATACAAAGCCCGGTTCGTTATGAATCCACAAAATTAACTTAATGTGATGCCCCAAAAGCGGCTTAACTTTCAGTGCTTTGCCGACTATATTGACTATAACTAAAAAATCGAGCGATCGCAGCAATTCTAAATTAGATTTGTCCCCCACCCTGCGCCTGCAATCAACGCCGCGCCACATCCCCTACTCGGAAGTATTGTTGAGTAAAAATACCTCGTTTCCCTGTGCAGCCAAGGCCTCAGCTAAGTAACAAATAGCCGACTGAGTGCCACCCAAAGGTTCGCGGTAAGGAGTTTCAATGTTGTAATCCCAAGTATAAGTATCGAGAAATCCGATTTTCATTAAATGGTACAATCTTAAAACTATTGAGGAGTACCGAACATGACCACAGAACAAGATCCCGTAAAATTGATGAAACAGCAAGTCGGCTTTGCTGCTGCCGATCGCGTAAAATCTGGTATGATTGTCGGACTCGGCACCGGGTCAACTACAGCTTATACTATTCAAGCATTGGGCGATCGCATAAAATCAGGTGAACTCAAAGATATCAAAGGAGTGCCGACATCTTTTCAATCAGAAGTGTTAGCCAAACAGTACGGAGTACCGCTGACAACACTAGATGAAATTGACAGAATTGATGTTGCTATTGACGGCGCTGATGAAGTAGATCCCCACCTCAACTTAATTAAAGGTGGTGGCGCGGCCCACACCCGCGAAAAAGTAGTCGATTACCTCGCAACTCAGTTTATTGTAGTAGTTGACAGTTCCAAAATCGTAGATAAATTGGGTTCGACTTTTCGCGTACCCATCGAAGTTATACCGATGGCATTAACACCAGTGATGCGCGCCATTGAAAAATTGGGTGGCAAACCAGAACTCCGCATGGGTGTGAAAAAAGCAGGCCCGGTAATTACCGATCAAGGTAATATGGTAATCGATGTCCAATTTGATGACATTGCCAACCCCGGAGAAATGGAAAAAAGCTTGAATAACATTCCTGGTGTGTTAGAAAATGGTTTGTTTGTAGACTGTACAGATTTGGTTTTAGTCGGCGAAATCCAAGACGGAAAACCAGTAGTACGAGAGATTTCTAAATAGTCAAAACTGCCCGTTGGTGGTCAAAAACTCTTTGTAGAACAGGCATCTTGCCTGTTCAGGAGAATGCTGCAAAAACTCTTTGTGGAACAGGAATCTTGCCTGTTCAGGAGAATGCTGAAGTATGGGAGTTACCACCCGCAAAAATACCAAAAATAAGGTTTTTTACCTTATAGCAACCACCAAGACTATTAAGAAGTTCTTAATCAATGAAACCCTTGCGATTGTTACATATTCATCCTTCTTCCTTCTTCCTTTTTCCGACTTCCATCGGACTGACATCCGTTACATCCGTTACATCTTGTACAGTGCTCGTTGCCGAACTTATTTCTTCCTGACATCCGTTACATCCTCAGAAAGCGAATCCGTTGCCGAACTTCCTTCTCCCTTATGCTATAGCTTTGACTTTGATTATGATGCAATATCGCAGATTCGGTCGCACAGAATTATCCATGCCCGTCTTTTCCTGCGGTGGCATGAGATATCAGTACAAATGGCAAGACGTGCCAGCCAATGAAATTCCACCAGACAATCAAAAAAATCTAGAAGCGACGATTAGCTACTCGGTTGAATGCGGCATCAATCATATAGAAACTGCTCGCGGTTACGGCACTTCCGAGATGCAACTGGGGCGAATTTTGCCGAATTTTCCCCGCGAAAATTTGATAGTGCAAACGAAAGTTAATCCCAAACCAAACTCCCAAGAGTTTCGCGAAGACTTTGAAAAATCCTTAGCTTATTTGCAACTGGAATACGTCGATTTACTGTCGCTACACGGCATTAATACGTCGGAATTGCTAGAGGAGTCTATGCGTCCGGGCGGCTGCATGGATGTGGCGAGAAAGTTGCAAGCAGAAGGGAAAGTTAGGTTTATTGGTTTCTCAACTCACGGCCCGACGGATGTTATTGTCAAAACAATTAAAACCAATCAATTTGATTATCTTAACTTGCACTGGTACTACATCAATCAAATTAATTGGCCGGCTATTGAAGCTGCTAAACGTCACGATATGGGCGTTTTTATTATCAGTCCTTCCGACAAAGGCGGTCAACTTTACAGCCCGCCACAAAAATTAATCGACTTGTGCTATCCGCTGAGTCCGATGGTGTTTAACGATTTGTTTTGTTTGTCGCATCCGCAAGTACACACTTTGAGTTTGGGCGCAGCCAAACCTGAAGATTTTAACGAACATCTGAAAGCTGTAGAATTGTTAGATAGAGCCGATGAAATTTTGCCTCCGATATTAGAAAAGTTAGAAAAAGCAGCAATTGATAAATTAGGAGAAGATTGGTTTAAGACTTGGCACGTCGATTTACCAACTATAGAAAATACTCCCGGAGGTATTAATATTTATGTGATTCTGTGGCTGTGGAACTTGGCGCAGGCTTACGATACGATCGACTATTGCAAGATGCGCTACAACCTCTTAGGTAATGCCAGTCACTGGTTCCCCGGCCAGAAAGCCGATCGCCTCAATGAATTAGACTTGCGCCGCTGTCTAGCCCACAGTCCCCACGCTGCTAAAATTCCCGGTATTCTTCAAGCAGCCGATCGGCTTTTTGGAGGCGAAGCCATCCAGCGCTTGTCCCAAGAATAATCTAAAAAAAACCCGGTTTCGAGACAGAAACCGGGTTGGTGAACCGGAGCACGTGAGTTAGTTACGCGCACACAATTAGCCTATACTTGAGAAACTCTCACAACCATCGCCCATCCGTCTCATCCATTCGGGCGATACAACTTTTTTTCTCAACTCACTCCCATTTTGCTTTAATCTGAGATAAAACAGTTAATAATGCACTCAGGTACTTTTTATGACTCTTAAACGCCGAGATTTCTTGTATTTAGTGACCGCCACCGTCGGAGCTATTACCGCAGGTGCTTGCCAAGCGTCAGGAAATAATGTATCGCAAGCAAGTCCAGTTGCAGAAAGTCCAAAAATAGCCCAAACCCCCGGGCCTTTTACACTGCCACCTCTGCCCTACGAATACAATGCTTTAGAACCGCACATCGATGCGCGGACAATGCAATTTCACCACGACAAACACCACGCCGCTTACGTTAAAAACCTCAACGATGCTGTCAGCAAATACCCGCAACTCAAAAATACCTCTGCAGAAAATATGCTGCGAGATTTGAGCAAAGTGCCGGAAGATATTCGCACAACCGTGCGTAACAATGGCGGCGGACACTTAAATCACAGTATGTTTTGGGAAATCATGGGTCCCAACGGCGGCGGCGAACCCACAGGGGCAATTGCAACAGCAATTAAGCAAACTTTCGGCAGTGTTGACGATTTTAAAGCAAAATTTAACGATGCCGGCACCAAGCGTTTTGGCAGCGGTTGGGTTTGGCTAGTCCGCAATAAAGCAGGCAAACTTGAGATTACAACTACTGCCAATCAAGACACGCCTTTCATGGAGGGAAATTATCCAATTATGGGTAACGATGTTTGGGAACACGCTTATTATCTCAAATACCAAAATTTGCGCGCCGACTACTTAAAAGCTTGGTGGAATGTTGTTAATTGGGCGGAAATTAACAAGCGCTACGAAAAGGCGAGCGCCTAGTTCCACAAAGTTTGTTGTTGCGATCGAGCGCAAACCGCCCAACAACCAACTCTGTTTTAAGTAGGTAGGCGCTGTAAAACGCAATTAAGTAAACGATTGTAAAATATCCTGAGCCTTAAGCGTGGCTGACTGAGCAATGTTTCCATACTGTTAGATGGTTCGTTTAATGCCGCCTACCTACTTATCTTGAGATTCTGCTGTCAAACTCGGGCTGCCCTCAATGTACAGTCCACCATCTACCTTTAACACGCTGCCCGCGATGTAGCTAGCTGCATCAGATGCCAGGAAAACTGCTGCTTTGCCTAAGTCTTCCGGGAAGCCCATCCGACCAAGAGGCATTTGGTTGCTGAACGACTCAAGCAATTCGTCGCTATACCAGCGTCGCTCACCCGGAGTGTCAGTCCACCCAGGCTCTAGGATGTTGACCCGAATTTTGTGCCACATCAGTTCATTAGCCATAGAAAGAACGAGGTGATGACAGGCTGCTTTGGTGGTGTTGTAGTCAATAGCACCCTTATACGGAAAATGGGCGTGGGGGGATGAGATATGGATAATCGAGCCTTGGGCCTTCCTTTCCACCATACGGCGGGCGACTATTTGACAGACGTGCAACACACCGTACACCCCTATTTCTAGTGTCCGCTGTAAATCCTCAAATTTAGTTTCCAGCAAGGTGTTTCGGACGCTAGCGATCGCATTGGTTACTAGAATATCGATTTGACCGAGTTCTTGCTCGCACGTATCCACCATCCTTTCCACTTGGTCGCGCTGTGAGACATCTGCTTGAATCGCGATAGCGCGACGGCCGACAGAGTGAATCTGGTTGACTACTTCGAGTGCAGATGTTGGAGAATCGCAATAGTTGACACAAACATCGGCACCCGATTTGGCTAATTCAAGAGCGATGCCAGCACCAATTCCTTTCGAGCTACCTGTGACAAGTGCAATCTTATTGGCAAGCATAGTTAGTATTGAAAAACGGCTATAGCTAGCGCACGGGACGCTCGAACTGCTGTACAACTTTCCGCAAGTAAACGCAGTGCCGTGCCCCCTGACTTGTCGGCGTTGTGAATGCTTCGACTGACTCAACTTTACCGCCCAAATGCTCGATCGCCCTTTGCAACTCCGTTTCTTCCTCCACCGTCCAATTTCCACGGTAAAGTACAGCCAAACCGCCATTTTGCAGCAGGGGCAACGCGTATTTACCACAAATAGAAGCTGCTCCAACTGCTCTAAGAAGTGCTAGATCGTAAGCTTGTTTGTGATGCGGCTGTCGGGCAATTTCATCAGATCTACCCAACAAAGTCGTAGCATTTTCTATGCCTAAAGACGGCAAAACTGTTTCCAAGAAATCAATTTTCTTGCGAGTAGAATCGAGCAAAGTAACTGATAGTTGCGGCAGGGCGATCGCGATCGGCAACCCCGGAAAACCCCCACCAGTCCCAATGTCGATCGCTTTCTGCACTGACTCGGCGGCCAATTCGGGATTTTCCGCCGAATTGTGATTAGCTGGCAGCAGTCTTGCAATTCCCCGCAGAGAATCCCACAAATGTTTTTCCCAAAACTCCATCGGCTCAGTAATTCGAGTTAAATTCAAGGATCGATTTCCCTCAACAATTAACTCATAAAGTCGCTGAAATTGTTGTTGCTGCGACTCATCCGGCTGCCAATTCAGCGTTTTTTGCCACAACTCGTTCATCTGGGGCAACACAGACATTTTAATCTCATTTATCATCTAGTTCTATTCTCACTTTTTTATTGCTGTCTGCTTAGGCGGACTTCGTTTGTATAGACGCGAATTCTATTCGCCGGGAAACCATTTGCAACGCCAGAAAAATCAAACGCAACTCGTTTCCTTAGCTTCTAACTTAGCCCGATCGACCTCTTGCAAATCCCCGTGGTCTAAAGTCCAAAATCGATCGGCAACGCTCAGCAAATCGCTAGCATCGTGAGTAACAATCAACAAAGTCCAGTGACTTTTCAACTTACTCAACAAGCTTACCAACTGCCGCCGCATCGACCAATCCAAACCCGCTGTCGGTTCGTCCAATAGTAGCAAATGCGGCTGCCGAATTAGCTGCACCGCCAGGGCTACCCTCCGCTGTTGTCCGCCGCTCAAAGCGTGGGGAGAAGCGCGCAGCGGCAAATGTCCTAGTCCCACTTCTGCCATTGCTGAGTTAATTTGTTCTTGTCCCAATTCAGGATGACCCAACCGTAATTCTTCTAAAATTGTGCCGCCGCAAAAATGTCTTTCTGGAAACTGGAACACTAAACCTCCTAACTGTTGCAAGTGTTCCGGTGTTAATTCTTGTTCCCGCCAACGGATGTCGCCGCTAGTTTTTTCCGCTAAACCTGCTAATATTTCTAAGAGCGTACTTTTGCCTGAACCGCTGCGACCCACAATCAGCCCCATTTGCTGCGAGGGAAGTTCTAAGTTAATATTTTTCAGAATAGCATTCGGACAGGCGGTAGGATGATATACTAAGTTTTTTAGATACAGCATTAACGCAATTGGTGGTTGGGGAGAAGGAAGGCACTACACGAATTTTGACAAAGATACACGGATTAATTATCCAGCCTCAGCGATTTGTTTCTAGCTTGGGCCGATCGCGCACTATTATTTTACATAAATCTTTACAAAGATTTCCGGTTTTTTCAGGATTTGCGTTTGATTTTTATGTTTTTTCATGGTATATTTTAATAATGGGAATCAGTCCTTTAATATATTACAATTCACACCTCGATTATTAAAATATACCTCAACAACCACAAAAAATCAAGCAAATTTCACTCTTTTTTTGGTTGCGGCCCGAAAGTCTAAAAATTTAACTCTCTTGTTTCTAGTTTACAGTATATTCCATTGAGAGAAGTGACGATGACGAAAACCCCTTTAGCATCGCTTGGCAAGCAAATGTTAAGTTCTAAACAGACAGTGCGGGCGATCGCCAGTGCAGGAGCGATCGCCCTCAGCATCTGCATTAACTCGGCAGTAGCGGGCGATCCCTTTCGCACCAGCAACCTGCAGGCGATCGGGCCTAACACCGAAACCGCTTTCAAAACAATGTTTCAGCAAGGAAACTACAAACAAGCAAAAACTCAAATTCAACAAGCACTATCAGCCGAACCAAACGAGCCGCTAGCCTATGCAATGGCAGCCTCCCTCTCATACATCGAGGAGGACTTAAACTCGATGAATTCCTACGCACAGAAAACCCGCGAAGTCGGCGAAAATTTGACGAAAACTAATCCATTGCGCGGCAACATCTACACAGCAGCAGGTCACTTTCTAGAAGGGGCGAACATTATAGCCAAAGAAGGAACAGCCAAAGGCGCGCCCCAAGCTTTGAGTAAATTGCGAGTAGTATTTCAATACCTAGAGGCCGCCGACAAAATAGCTCCCAACGACCCCGAACTCAACCTGATAAAAGGCTACATGGACTTAATGCTAGCCACAAACCTGCCCTTTTCCAACCCGAACGAAGCAATTCAAAGACTAGAACAAAAAGCCTTTCCCCGCTACTTAGCTTATCGCGGCATGGCCGTCGCCTATCGAGACTTGAAAAAGTACGATCGCGCTTTAGAATTTGCCAACAAATCCCTAGCAGAAACGCCCAACAATCCCGAAGTTCTATATCTAAAAGGACAAATCTTGTTTTCCCAATCCCAGGGGAAAGACAGCAACAAAACCTTACTTGAGGAAGCCCGAAAAAACTTCGACGCAGCCTTAGCAAAACCAGACCAACTGCCCCGCAGTTTAGTAGCCGAAATCTTCTTTCAGCAGTGCAGAACCCGTAACCGTCTCGACAGCAAATCTCGTGCCTGCGACCCCATGCGCGATAAAATTAGAGATGCAGATGGAGTCTGGGGGCCGGCAGCCTTACCACCACTTTAAAAAGAGTCAGAGGGAAGTCAGAAGTCAGGAGTTAGGAGGAAAATTTTCCCTGTCTCCCTCTCTCCCAATTTTCCTCTCTCCTACAATCCAATTCCTGCAATTCCATTCCCTTTCTTGGATAAAATTGATGCAAGTAGAGTTTCGCGAGTTTAACCCCTTTGACCTCTGGATTTGGCTGAAGTTCAGCAACGTGCCTTCAAACGGTGAAAAACAGTATGTTGAAGAAGTGTTTGACTCTTGGTTTTTCTTGGGAAAACTGGGAGGATTTAATGCGGAAAATTTGCAAGTTCAAGATGAAGGCTTAGATATCAGTCAGATGAATTACGATGTTAATCTAGCCGACCAAAGCATGATGGCTTTGATGCACAATATGGGAGAAATGGAGTATCAAGGTTCTTGGGCTCGCTGCTGGTTTGATTTGGGCACTAGCGATGCGATAGGCCTCGATGTTTTGATTAATGTTTTCCAGCAACTCAGCAAAGAATTCGTAACGATTGAAAAACTCATTATTGGCGGGGAAAATACAGACTGGCCCGTTGACAACACTCGCCGTCGAGAGGCTTTTGCTGCTGATAATTAACCATTGACACGACAGGCATGACACGGATACACGGATAATGAGTGATGATTGCTGAGTAATATAGAACTTACGCACGGGTAGTAATGAACCGGGTTTTTTGCATCATACTTCGTTACAGCCCGCATCAACGGCAAAAAAACCTGCTGGTTGGGCGAAGTCGGAACCCGGTTTCTTTTGTTTTGGTGTTAATGCGTCATGACTGATGACTGATAACTAATTATGCAAAAAGGTACAATTCGCGTAATTGTTTTAGGATTAATTCGATCGGGCGATCGCATTTTCGTGTCAGAATGCGAAGATCCGGTCAAACAAGACACATTTTACCGAGCTCTGGGCGGTGGCATAGAATTCGGAGAACACAGCATCGACGCTTTGCAAAGAGAGTTTCAAGAAGAAATTAAAGCCGAGTTAACAAATATCAAATATTTGGCTTGTTTGGAAAATTTTTTTATTTTTAATGGTCAGGCCGGACACGAACTAATACAACTTTATCAGTGCGAATTTGTCGATCCCAAATTTTATCAATTGGAAAGTCTAGCTTTTGCAGACGGAGAGTGGGTATTTACCGCACTTTGGATGCCTATCGAGCCCTTTCGATCGGGCGAATTGCGCCTAGTTCCAGAGCAATTTATCGACTACTGCGAAGGCTAAAAACTCAACCACTACCAAAAAATACATACCTGATATGGGGGAATTAAACCTAAAATATTTGCATTAGGGGCGGGTTTCACCTGAAATATTTGCGATAACTAACAGGATGAATAAATCCGCCCCTTCCTTCCGCCCAGCGCGTTACCTTTCTCTATCTTACACTAGGCAGAGTCCGCAACAGCTCATAAAGCAAAGAGTTGATAAAACCGAGGGCTATAGCACCCAGCAAAGCACTCCAAATTCCCCACCGCAAGCGAAATCCATCCACTAGCCAAGCCGCCAATCCAAAGATAATTGCGTTGATAACAATTATCCACAAACCAAAAGTTACCAACACCAATGGAAAACCCAAAACCACAAAAAGCGGCCGCACTAAAGCATTCAGCAATCCAAAAACCGCCGCCGAAATCATCGCTTTTCCAAAAGTGTCAATGTCCACCCCGATGGGCAACTTGGAAATAATAAAAAAGCTCACCGAAGTTACCAGCCAAGCAATTGCCAGCGAAACGATATCCATGTGTTCATCTCCTTAAAAAAGCTAAACATTAAATCGGAACAACAGCACATCCCCCTCTTGTACAACATACTCTTTTCCTTCACTGCGAACTAAGCCTTTTTCCTTAGCTGCATTCATCGCGCCCGTAGCAACCAAATCTTCATAACTCACAGTTTCGGCCCGGATGAAACCCCGTTCAAAGTCCGAGTGAATAACCCCTGCAGCTTGCGGTGCTAACATTCCCGCGATAATTGTCCAAGCGCGAGTTTCCTTCGGGCCGCTAGTAAAATAAGTCCGCAAACCCAATAATTCGTAAGTAGCTCGAATCAGAGATTTCAAGCCCCCTTCTTTTACCCCCAGAGATTCTAGGAAATCCGTTCGTTCTTCCTCTGATAACTCCACCAATTCTGACTCAACTTGCGCCGAAACTATGACAACCTTAGCATTTTCTTTAGCTGCTACTTCCCGCACTTGTTCGACATAGCTATTTCCCGTTGCTAAATCGTCATCAGATACGTTAGCAGCATAGATAATTGGTTTGTTGGTCAGTAATTCCAAACCTTTAACTAATTCAGCTTCTTCATCTGTGAAATTGTACTGCCGCGCTGGTTTCCCCGCATTCAAAACCACGACTAATTTTTCGAGCACATCCACTTCTGCCTGAGCTTCCTTGTTGTTGCGGGCAAGCTTGCGAGTGCGATCGAGCCTGCGTTCAATTTGAGCTAAATCTGCTAGAATTAATTCAAGATTGATAATGTCTATATCTCGGATCGGATCGACAGAACCCGCAACGTGAATGATATCGTCATTCTCAAAACAGCGGACAACGTGGACGATCGCATCTACGGCCCGAATGTGAGATAAAAACTGATTTCCCAGTCCTTCCCCCTGACTCGCCCCCTTCACCAAACCCGCAATATCCACAAATTCCATCCGCGTCGGCACAGTTTGCACGGAATTGGAAATATTGCTCAGCACCTTCAACCGTTCGTCTGGCACTGCCACGATACCCGTATTTGGCTCGATCGTACAGAAAGGAAAATTAGCAGCAGTCGCCTTGGCATTAGCAACCAGAGCATTAAACAAAGTAGATTTGCCAACATTAGGCAGTCCGACAATTCCGGCAGTAAGCATAGCTATTTAGAAACATATCACTGTTTCAAAATATCATAAGCAATAGCAATATATCTGACTTGTCCCTTCTAACTTCTACAGGTAAGCTTGAATAAATATCGAACTTGAGGTAGATGGCTAAATGGTTAACAAGTTGTTAAGCAAAGTAACGATCGCTGCGGCGCTGTCGCTGCCCCTGTTAGGGCTGACAGCAGCTAGCGTTTTCGCTCAGATGGTCAAAATTTCGGTGGTTAACAACAGCGGCAAGACGATGACAGCAGTCTATATGTCTCCTCCCGATAAGGATACTTGGGGAGAAAACGAGCTAGATGCTCCCATTGCCGATCGGGAAAAGGCAGATTTTGAGTGGAATCAAGCTGACTACGGCGGCTCGGATGCGGGCTGTGTTTTTGATGTCAGGGCCGAATACTCTGACGGCAAATCCACTGATTTGCCTTCTGTTGACCTTTGTAAAGAGACTGCGCTCAACTTCAATTAATCGATAATTTAGGCAAAAACCGAGTTTTTTCAAGTCTGATATTCATCAAAAAGATTGGGGACTTGGGAGAAACTGGTTTTTGCGATCTGCCTCACAAACAATCTTAAATTTCGCGATCGACTAAAACATCATTTAAATAGGTTCAGGGATTGTCTGAGGAATTGGCCCCGGCACTGTCTGAGGAATTGGAGAGGGTACAGTTTCCGGCACCGGTTCGGGAATTGGCTGCGGAATTGGCGCAGGTACCGGCTCCGGTACTGGTCCGGGAATGGGTTCGGGAACGGGACCCGGCACTGGTGGCGATGCGGGTATAGTCGGCAGCCCCGGTTCGGTACTGGGAATCTGCGGGCCTGGAAATGGATCGGGAGTGGGATAAATCATGTTAGTGTTTTGCTCGCTAATAGAGATGTTTCAAAAACATTGGCTCGCCACTCCTAGCTATATTTTACAACAAAAATAACTGAGTTGTGGTAGTGTCTTATTTCATAATAATAAACTCAAGATTGCGGCGGAGACATCTATCTAAATAACTATCATTAACTGTTACTTCCGTAGAAAATTATGCCTTTGGTCTTAAACTAAGTATGTGGTTACAAATAAATATTAGATGGCGAGGGCGCGTGAGTACAGAAATAAACTGCGTGAGAGTAAAGACATTGGCTCAACCCGCCCCTACAACAAGATATTATGGTTTTTTCATACCGCTCTACTTAAATATCAAATACAGCAATCAGGATTAAGCGTGTCACCAGCAAACTCTCAACAACAAACGCCTCTATTAAATGCCTTGCGCGATCGAACAAATCACCCACACGCCCCATTTTATGCCCCCGGACATAAACGCGGACAAGGAATCTCAGGGCCGCTAATTGACTTATTCGGTGCGGCAGTATTTAGATCGGATTTGCCCGAATTGCCGGAGTTAGACAATCTCTTTAACCCAGAAGGTGCAATTGCCGAAGCTCAAGACTTAGCCGCAGCAGCATTTGGAGCCCAATCAACTCGGTTTTTGGCAAACGGTTCGACTTGCGGAATTATCGCCGCCATTTTAGCAACTTGCTGCCCTGGCGATAAAATTATCCTGCCTCGAAATATCCACACCTCGGCGATTTCTGGTTTAATTTTATCCGGTGCAATTCCAATTTTTGTCAATCCAGAGTACAACCCAGATTGGGATATTGCCAACAGCATCACCCCAGAAGCCACAGCCGCAGCATTAAAACAACATCCCGACGCCAAAGCAGTAATGATAGTTTACCCAACCTATCACGGCGTCTGCGGGGATTTGCGGGCGATCGCCAAAATTACCCATCAATACAACATACCGTTATTAGTAGACGAAGCCCACGGCGCGCACTTTAACTTTCATCCAAACTTGCCAGAACCAGCACTATCAGCCGGCGCCGATTTAACAGTACAATCAATCCACAAAACCCTCGGTGCAATGACACAAGCATCGATGCTGCACGTCAAGGGCGATCGCATAGATATCCAAAAATTAAATAAAGCATTGCAGCTAGTACAATCCACAAGTCCGAGTTACATACTATTAGCATCATTAGACGCAGCCCGCCAACAAATCGCACTCCACGGCGAACAGTTAATGACCAAAACTTTACTGCTAGCAGAAAAAGCGCGATCGCGCATCAGTCAAATTCCCGGCTTATCAGTTTTAGAACCGTTAAATACACCCGGTTTTGCAGCATTAGACAGAACCAGGCTAACAGTAAAAGTATCCGATTTAGGAATCACAGGATTTGCCGCAGATGAAATTCTGCACTCGGAACTCGCAGTCACCGCAGAATTACCAATGCCGCAACATCTAACATTTATTATCAGCTTGGGAAATACAGAATCAGATATTGACAATCTAGTTAAAGCTTGTACTCTTTTAGAAGGAAGAAGGAAGAAGGAAGAAGGAAGAAGGAAAAAGGAAGATTTTTCCCATCCCCCACTCCCCCCCTCTCCCATTCCCCCTCTCCTCTCTCCCCGCGAGGCTTTCTTTTTTCCAGCGGAAACAGTAGCAGCAGACAAAGCAGTCGATCGCCTGTGCGCCGAACTCATATGTCCCTACCCCCCTGGAATACCAGTCCTGATGCCCGGTGAAATCATTACCCCAGCAGCCGTTGACTACCTGCAACAAGTCCTTACCGCCGGCGGCAAAATCACAGGTTGTAGCGATAGAAACCTCCAAACTCTCAAGGTTGTGCGACAGTAAATATTAAGGCTTGGGGGAAATTGGGAGAATTTCTACTTCTTCCGCGAGTTCCAACTTCGGTCTTTCTTCAATCAAAAATCAAAAATCAAAAATATAACTATGCTTTGGCCCTACGTCACTCCAGGCATCCCGGATGACTTATTTGAACGTTTACCGGGAATTCCCATGAGTAAGCGAGAAGTCCGACTGCTGTTAATCTCCCACCTGCGGCTGCAAGCAGATTCAGTCGTGTGGGACATCGGTGCAGGTACTGGTACGATCGCCGTAGAAACAGGTTTGCTGTGTCCTAAAGGTCGGATTATCGCCGTCGAAAGGGACGAAGAAGTAGCAAGCTTGATTCGCAGAAATTGCGATCGATTCGAGCTCGACAACGTAGAAGTCATAGAAGGCAGTGCCCCGGAATGCCTTGCAAACCTGCCCCAACCCCCCCACCGAGTCTGCATCGAAGGAGGTCGCCCGATTAAAGCGATTCTCCAAGAAGTCTGGCGGTACTTGCCACCTCACGGTAGAGTTGTCGCCACAGCATCCAATTTAGAGAATCTTTACGCCCTTTCCGAAGGGTTCGCCGAGTTGCAAGCCCGGAACATCGAGGTAGTCCAGTCCGCCGTCAACCGCTTGGAGACTCGCGGCCTCAGTCAAACCTTTGCCGCCGTGAATCCCATATTTATTCTCAGCGGCGAAAAGCTGGATTAGAAGGAAGAAGAAGGCACGACACGCAGTTTGACATGGATACACCGATTAATTCTGTAATTCTTAATCTTTTTTAAGTTCACTTAACCTTCATACTTAAGAATAGGCGCCACCATCGCTGGATTGACCGCCTGACTTGAGATATTGGATGACCGATGGGGGATGGGGGTTAGTTGTGCAAGGGATCAACTCGTGCTCTAGAAAAATCCAAAATCTCAAATCCAAAATCCAACATCCAAAATCCAACATCGAATGATCCGCCGTCTGCAAGAGAAATTCATTTTATGCCTTGGTCTCGTATCCTGAGTGGAATAGTTGCGATCGCCCTTGCTTTGGGAATGATTATTATGGGCGGATGGTACTTCACCGTCGGCTTTGGAGTCATCGTCTACCTAGGCCAATTGGAATATTTTCAATTAGCCAGGGCTAAAGGCATTGCACCCGCTGCCAAAACTACCTTAGCAGTCAGTCAAGGCCTGTTAATTACTGCAGCCCTAGCACCGCAACTTGTAGACGCCATGTTCCCCTTAGCGGGAACCTTAATCTGTTTCTACCTGTTATTCCAACCTAAATTATCGACGATCGCCGATATTGCCTCCTCAGTTTTAGGATTGTTCTACGGCGGTTATTTGCCCAGCTATTGGGTACGGCTGCGAGTCGGCCTCGACCCTGGCAATCTTGCTACAACCCAACTTTCGCAAGCAGTAGCAAGCAATTTGCCGGTTAACATTTACCCGTCCCCGTCTTGGACAACTTCGAGCCACATATCTTTAGGATTGACTTCGCTGCTGCTGGCTTTCTTCTGCATCTGGGCCGCTGACATTGGGGCTTATTTTGTCGGCAAATTCTTCGGGCGCACTAGCCTATCCCACATCAGCCCCAAAAAGACCGTTGAAGGTGCTGTATTTGGAGTTTGCGGCAGCATCGCCGTCGCCGTCGCTGGGTCTTGGTATTTACACTGGCCGGGGTGGCCGTATACAGGGGCTGCTTTTGGTCTGTTGATTGGGGTTGCTAGCCTGTTGGGAGATTTAACTGAGTCGATGATGAAGCGAGACGCCGGCGTTAAGGATTCGGGGCAGTTGATCCCCGGTCACGGCGGCATTCTCGATCGCACCGACAGTTATGTTTTTACCGCGCCCTTAGTCTACTATTTTGTGACTTTACTGTTGCCAGCGATCGACTCTTTTTTAATTAATCGGTAATTGGGAAGTGGGAATTGGGAAGTGGGCATGGGGAATTGGGAATTCGGTATATATTCCCAGGCTTTGCCGAGGACGCAGGTTAAAGTCAACTGTCAACTGTTAATTAACTAAGGCAAAACTCTAATTCCTCCCCGACAAACAATCTCCCCCGGACTCAAGATCAACTCTTCTATCTCAACTTCCGGCCCAAAATCAATTTTAAACCCATTGAAATCACTGCTCTTTAATTCTCCATCCATTTCGATTTCTGGTGATTCAAACATCAATTCGCGACCGCTGGCTATCCGCAAACCCGTCCGCAATACCAAAGGAATTTGCCTACCGCCAGCGCGCAAAATTGTCGCCGAAAGCGTCAACAAACCCGCCTCAATTATAATCTGCGAATTTTGCAACTTCAGCGACTTTTCCCTATCTGTCAGCGGCAGCATAGGCAGCAAAAATTCGTTCAAAGCATCAGCAAGCAAAGGCGCTTTCAGCGACGCATTCAAATCCGCCTGACTAAGCCTCAAAACGCCTGCCACGGGAACGGATTCCAGGAGGCGCAGGGGTTGGCCTTTGAGAGCTTGACCGAGGTTGATGCGAATGCCACAGCCCTCTATGGCAACTTCAGTTAGGTGTAATCCTTTATACACAGCACCGCGAGCTGCAGCCGTGACTTTGGGGATCGCACCGCTGAAGATTTGTCGATCGCTCCCCTCAATTTTCACCTTCAACTCGTCCACCTGCTGAACTTGCGATCGCAGCCACAACTGCACCGCCGGAGACAGCACTGCGCTTGCGATCCGGCTGCCTTGACGGGGCGAAGGTCTCCCCGGCTCCTCGCCGAGATTAACAGTCTCACCAGAGCCAGCAGCGGCATCTCTATTGTCAAATTGAATAGAGTTTCGATCGACAGTCATAAACAATTTCAGAATATAAACCTTAATATTCAAGCACAGAAATTTAACTAGAACTGGCACATCCGGCCTCAAAAACCCGGTTTATGGACAGATAGACCCCTGTCAACCTCTGATTTTCCTTAGAAACCGGGTTGATGAATACAACCGATCAACTATAAAATCAAGCAGAAATCTGGCATCAGCAACGCCAGAAGCAGAAAAATTCTTACCTTTCCCCCCTTGGGATCTTTGGATAGTTCACGAGTTGTGCGATCCCGATGAAAAATTCGCGATCGAGCGTATAAATTTAACCAGCAGTACGGGATTTATGGTAGTGTTGGTTTATGGTCGGGTCAGACCCACACCTTTCAAACCAGCCGCAAACCAACGGTGCAAACCTGTGCCTGCAGCGAGTCTTTTCGTCGTAGTTTTTGCACAGCATTCAGGGTAATGCCATCAGGACAATCTGCACCGGGCACAAGGACAATCTGCACTCTTGCCGGGCGTCCTGTAATAATTGGTCAGCATTATAATTTATTCCCAACCAGGAATTGAGCATTGCTAGTACGGTTAATCAATTAACCGTGTCGTGTTTCCTCCCCACCGCTGGCTCGTTGGGGATTTCCACACTCCCGTCATGTCTGATGAAAGGCTGCAAAAAATCCTCGCCCAGTGGGGCATTGCCTCTCGCCGTCTTGCAGAACAGATGATTGTAGCTGGACGAGTCCGAGTTAATGGCAATATTGTTCGCTTAGGAGAAAAAGCGAATCCCGATCGCGATCTCATCCAAGTCGATGGAGTCCCGGTGAAACCAACGGATCGACCCGCAAAGATCTATCTGTTGCTCAACAAACCGGCAGGCGTAGTTTCTACTTGCAGCGATCCAAGAGCCCGATCGAAAGTTCTCGACTTGCTGCCACCACAACTGCGCTCCGGTCAAGGCATCCACCCCGTAGGACGCTTAGATGCAGATTCCACCGGCGCCCTCTTGCTCACCAATGATGGTAAGCTGACATTTTGTTTGACCCATCCGCGTCACTCGATCGCCAAAACTTATCAGGTTTGGGTACGGGGCGATCCCCCGGAACGCATACTACAAACGTGGCGTCAGGGCATCATCTTGTCCGGCAGAAAAACTTTGCCCGCGAAAGTAAAAGTTATCGATCGCGCGCAAGACCAAACTCTGTTAGAAGTCATTCTATCAGAAGGCAGAAACCGACAGATTCGGCGAACAGCCGAGCTGTTGGGATATCCAGTGGTGCGCCTGCACCGCACAGCCATTGGCCCGATTCAATTGCAGCGGCCCGGTGCGCCAATATTGCCACCAGGCTGCTGCCGACCCCTAGAAGATGCGGAAATTATTTATTTATGGAATCTAGTCAACCTAACATCAATAAGCGTGCCAGTAAATTCCCAGGAGCACAGCATATGACAAAGAATTTATTGTTTTTATTCTTCAAAACCACTAAGCAGAAACGGCACTCCCAAGAGCCAGAAACAGCTCAGAAGAAGCTAGCGGAAATTGGAACTCAACTCCGTCAGTACCGCGAACAGCAGTCTATTTGTTTGGACAAAGTAGCCGTGGTAACAATGATTCGGCGGAATCTGCTGCAAGCCATCGAGGACGGTGAACTAGACCAACTTCCCGAACCAGTCTACACTCAGGGTTTGATCAAGCGCTACGCTGAAGCAATGGGTTTGGACGGAGCTCAGTTTGCCGAATTTTTTCCGATCGAACCGCCAGCCCGATCGAGAACCAAGCTATCCTGGCAAGATGGGCCTCAGTTGCGGCCGATGCACCTCTACCTCTTTTACACCTTTCTAATTATCTGTTCGGTCAATGTTTTATCTCAGTTGATAAGCGGTTCTGTTACCGCAAGAAGCGGTGCGGGAACCGAAGAACTAGCACTTGAGCAGAAAGACCAAGCTCGTTTTGCTGCTGAGGCATCTCGATCCTCAAAAAATCAGAAACCGGATAGTTACGAAGCTGTCGAAGCAGTAAGAACAGGTCAAAGTTTAGATAAATCTGGGAATAAACCAGTGATGGTTAGCGTCACTTTTAAAGCAGAATCGTGGATGCAGGTTGAAGTCGATGGTAAAACAGAGTTTGAGGGAACTTTGCCGACCGGGACCGTTCGCACCTGGGGGGCTCAAAAGCAATTGGTAGTGGTAGCAGGTAACGCCGGTGGGGTAATGGTGGCTGTTAATAACGGACAAGCCGAACAACTCGGAGATCCTGGAGTCGCCAAAGAAGTTGTTTTTAAAGCAAACGAACTCACGCCTTCAGCACCGCCCAAGAATGAAGGCTGAGTGTTAATTGGTAATGGTTAATGGGTAATAGGTAATAGCGGGCAGCCCCCAGCTTTTAATTATAATGTCCGTCTTGAGTCACTCATTACCAATTACCAATTACCAATTACCAATTATATCGATTCCGGTTGCATCGGAATAGTCAAATCCCGTCACGGGTCAAGAATCACGGATAGTCCAACCCGAATCGATATAATTCATCTGCATTAATCTGTGTTAATCTGCCCTTATCGGCGGTCAAAAAAAGATAATTTCTCCAGCCGCAGATGACAAGGTATTGACGCAGATTAACAGAAGAGAGATAGGAATAATTTCGATGCTAACAGATTTGATATTACCCATTAACAATTACCAATTATCCATTACCAACTACCCATTCCATAAGATCAATGTTTATTAGGAGCGCGCCCAGAGATGTAAGTCATAGTTTTGAGCCGATCGCGCACTTCCCAATTCAAAGCTTCTGGTCGATATCGCCAACCCCAATTTCCCTCTGCTTTCCCCGGAAAATTCATCCGCGCGTCTGTACCCAAACCCAACAAGTCTTGATACGGCACAATTGCCAAATTAGCAATAGAAATCCAGCCCATGCGGATTAAAGACCAGTGAATTCCTTGGGGATCTATGCAGCCCAAATAACGCAAAACCTCATCTCTTTCGTAGTTTTGCAGTTGATTGAACCAGCCGACAGTCGTGTCGTTGTCGTGGGTGCCCGTGTAAACTACGGAGTTGCGATCGTAGTTGAAAGGCAAAAAAGGATCGCCAGGGCCCGCGCCGAAAGCAAACTGCAAAATCTTCATTCCTGGAAACTCGTATCGATCGCGCAAAGCTTCCACTTCAGGAGTAATTACCCCTAAATCTTCAGCGATAATCGGCAAGTTGCCAAACTTCTCATTAATTAGATCCAACAAAGCTATTCCCGGCGCTTTAATCCACTCTCCCTCGATCGCAGTTTCTTGTCCGCGCTTCACCGCCCAGTAAGCCTCAAATCCTCGAAAGTGGTCGATACGAGTCACGTCTACATAAGCGAAAATCGCTTCAAAACGCTCTACCCACCACTCGAAATTATTTGCTTGCAACTTCTCCCAATTGTATACGGGGTTGCCCCACAATTGACCTGTATTGCTGAAGTAATCTGGGGGAACTCCTGCCATTAAAGCTGCTTCTCCGGTGGCTTCATCCAAGCAGAATGTTTCTGGATGAGACCACACATCCGCGCTGTCGTGAGCTACATAAATCGGAATGTCGCCAATAATTTTAATGTCCCGCAGGTTAGCATAGCGTTTCAACTCCGTCCACTGGCGAAAAAACTCAAACTGAACGTATTTGTAGTAATAAATCTCAGCATTTAGCTGCTGACGCCACTTCTCTACAGACTCTGGTTTTCGACGGGCAATTTCTGTTTCCCAATTGTTCCAGCTAACACCGCCAAAGTGATCTTTGAGTGCCATAAATAAGGCGTAATCTTCCAGCCAATTCTCTTTGCTTTCGCAAAAAGCTGAGAATTCTTTTTGCTGGATAGGAGATGCTTTGGCTTTGAAATTTTCGCAAGCTTTTTTGAGCAAAGGCACTTTCAAGGCGATCGCCCGCTCGAAGTCTACATAATCGAGCGGAAATTCAGGTAAATTAGCGAAGTCTTCATCTGTGAGCAATTGATCGTCCCGCAGCAGTTCTGGGTTGATCAGCAGGGGATTTCCCGCCATTGCTGAATAGCACGAATAAGGAGAATTGCCGTATCCTGTCGGCCCCAGCGGCAATACCTGCCAGTATTGCTGGTCGCTCTCTACTAAAAAGTCAATAAAGCGATATGCTTCTATTCCCATGTCTCCAATGCCAAATCGACTGGGAAAGGATGTGGGATGGAGTAGAATGCCGCTCGATCGGGGAAAAAGCATAATCTATCTAAAGATATAGGAATTTAACATTGACAATTTGACCTATCTTCCCTATCAGTTAAACTTCGTAGTTTTTAGGGCGATTGTTAGGGCAAATACTTTTGTGATTGTCTCATATTTTCTGCGATAACGTGCTTACCCAATATTTTTATGGAACTGTACTCAGAAGTTATGAGTAGAGTTCAAAACATCAAAATCTGGAGTTACACGATCGCCCTGCTTTCACAGCTAGGTTTTTTTACCCAGGCTCGTTTGCTGCAACAAAATATTTTGCTGGATCGTAATCAGTTTCTGCTTAATTTTTAAATTTAACTTTTCTTTGGCTTTCGCCCCATCTCTCTGCAGTCGTAAATTGCCCGCCCAAAATCAGCCATCACTTAAGCAGAGCCAATGCACAAATCAGCCGACTGTTTTGTATCTTAAAAAACAGTCGGCTGCGGGATTACCTGAAAAAAGGCTGAGTTTAAGCTTGCTTGTTCAACAATTTCTGCACTTGTTTGAGAGCTATAGCGCCGACGTTGTAAGCAGCCCAGCCGCCCGCCAACAATACGGGCATCAATACTATTAGTATGCGGAAGTCAAAATCCATGAGTTCTCCTCCTAAAGTTTTTTAACAAATTCTCATAATCTATTTGTATCTCATTTTGTCGCCATTCTCCTGACTCTTTAACCAAATATTGTCGCTGAGAAAGTTCCTCTGCTGGCAGCCGGATAGGCAGAAGGACATTGCTCCGCAGGAATTGAGATCGAAACTCACTCCTGGGCGGGCGATCGGCATTCGCTGCACCAATTATCCCACAATCTGTTTCGCAATCCCTTCCACAACCTTAGTTAGAGGGTCGTTAGGGAAGTGCAGCGCAAACACTCCCTTGCTGGCGAGCAGCATCATCTTGTCGCTGTGGGGCAGTACCCCTGCCACTGGGATGTTGTAAATACTCTCTACTTGCTGCTTCAAATCCTCGAAATCCAGGGATTCTGGAGCTTTATTGATCGTCATCAAAATCTTGGGAACTTCTAATTTGCGGGCCACATCTACCGTGACAGCCGTTCCCTGAAAATCTTGCTGATCCGGACGCAGAATCAGCAGCAGGATGTCCGAAATGGTGATGCTGAGGAGGGTTTCTTCGTTGAGCCCCGGGTGGGTGTCGATAAATAGGTAGTCTAATTCCAGAAACTCGATCAGTTCTTGAAAGCCGTCGGTAAGCAGTCCGACATCGTAGCCTTCGCGCAAAACTCGCGCTATTTCCCCTGCTTTAATGCTCGAAGGAATCAGGTAGAGGTTGCCGTTACTGGCTAATTTTGGCAGCAGGGAACTCACATTGTAGGCCGTATCCGCGATCGGACACCGACCCCACAGGTAATCGTTCAGGCAGCGATCCATGTTGCTCTCGCTGAAACCGAACAGCACGTGAATCCCGGGCGATTGAATGTCGGTGTCCACAATGGCGACCCGATTTCCGCCACGAGCGATAATAGATGCCAAGTTTGCTGTCGTGTTCGATTTGCCAGTTCCGCCCCGGTAAGAGTGGACAGAGATGATTTTGGACATGATCTGCGTATGAGGGTAAGAAACGGCGAGAACCCATTATGATGCAATTCTCTATGCAGTCGAGTTCTCTGTCATTCTTCCTTGCCCCCCAAATCCTCCTTGTCTGCTAAACTATCAATTTTTTCATCCTTTATCCTCTTTTCTGCGCCCCTGCGGTGCCGCATCTGTTTGGCTTTGGCTTGCAAATCGCTGAACTCGTCATGGGGTTTGGTTTCGGCTGAACTAGCACCGCCACCCGCCTCGCACGCAGCCTTTGGTGAGCTGCTTTCCGATTCAGTCACAGGGGCGCGCTGCTTCTGCAGTTTGGCTTTTTCCTGCAATTGAGCTAAGTAGTCGTCTGTCTGACTTTCGACCTTGGGAAGCTCTGCGGTACTTGCAGTTATTTCTTGGGGTTCGGAAGGTACTTTGTCAGAGGTTTCTTGTTTGCTAATTCTCAGTTTATCTTTCTTTTGCTGCAATTCTTTAAAGAAATCAGATTCTGTGATTTCTGCGACTTGCTGTTCTTTTTTGGCTTGGTCTATTTCGATTTTGAAGACTTGTTTTACTCGATCGCTAATTGCTTTCCCATATCCGGCTTTATTAAATCTCTCTGCTGATACAATGCTACCCCCAGTTAAGATTAATGCTAAGGCTGGCGCTGCCACAGGCACCCACCCTCCCAACAGAAAAATCCCAAAGCCGATCGCGCAGCACCCGGACAGCATTGCTGCGAATGTCACCGTCAACTTCGCTGGGTGAGCCATCCGCGATGCCAACGTTCCTCCCACAATTGACCATCCCGAAATCCATAGGATTTCGGCCCATTCCGGCCAAAACCATAACATCGGTCTGTTGTCTAAAACTGCACTCAAAATTTGGCTGACTACTTGTGCGTGTGCCACGATCCCCGGCATGAATTGGTTGCTTTGCTGTCCCCCACTGTAAGGAGTATAAAAGAAATCTTTAACGGTTTCTGTGGTATAACCGATGAGCAATATTTTATCTTTAACTAAATTTGGGTCAACTTTCCCCTCTAAAACATCCGTAATTCTGACTTGGTTGGCAACTTGCCGCCTGGAACGATAGTTAATTAATATTTGATATCCCCTGACATCGGTATTTGTGTATCCTCCGTCATTGCTTGCTAGTTGTTTTAATTGGGTTTTTCCCAGCCATAAAGATTGATCGGGCGCAAGTTGAGGATAGATTTTTTGCCCTTGCAGGTAGCGGAGTGCTAGCTGGAGGTTGAAGGAAGCTAAAACTTGAGAGCCGTCATTGCAAAGATGTTTTTGGGCTGAGGATTTGCCCTTAATTGTCGGGGGTTTCATAAATAATAATGCCCTGCGGAGTATGCCACCGGGATCGACTCCGAAATCTGCAAATCCCACCCGGTTTTGTGGCAGCCCCGGCGCAGGCGGAGAACCGGGATTGTCCGGGCTTCCGTCGGTGACTAAACATACCCCGATAATTCGAGCGCTTTTTTGTAAAATTTTGGTTAATTCCTCGCGCCCGTCTCCTAAAGGTACGTCTCGCAATACATCTAAACCGATCACTGCCGGCTGCATTTTGTCAAGTTTTTGTAATGTTTCAGCTATTTTGCGATCGGATATCGGCCACTGTTTCAGTTTCTGAATGTCTGCTTCGGTAATCCCCACAACTAGCAAACGCGAGTCTGGCTGTTCTTCGGGACGCCACCTCACCATTTGGTCGTAAGCGCTTAATTCTAATGGTTCGAGTATTCCTAGTTGTCGGGCTCCCATCAAGGATAATGTTACTGCCGCGCTGGCAATTAATACAGACTTAGCCAATGCTAGTGATGGTTTATACATTTGACTCAATTGAGTCACTGCCGATCGAATTTTATTAGATATTTTACTCATTATCCCAGCATAAAAGTTTGACTCGTTTCTGGAACAGCAGTTGTTTCACATTTCCCCCCTGCTGGAGACTTCCTCCATCTTAGAACACTCGGAAACTCCGACCGCTTTGTTACAAAAATTTACATTACGTGGCGAGCAACTGTATCTAATGATACTTGCGGTTTAGGCAACCTGAGTTTTCCGACAGAGAATCCCCTTGCCGCTCGAATTAATAAATGTTATTGATGATATGTCAAGGTATAAATTGTGTATCTGCGCCCTCGACTAGCAGCTCAAAAATATTTGTCGCCATCAGCGAATGCCTGTCTTTGGAATTATAGTGAAAGGTACAACAAAATGAAACGTTTTCTACATCGGGCTACACTTGCGGTCGCCGTATCTGCGATCGCAGCTACCGTACCCAGTTCACTTGCACCGATGCGCGCACAATCCCAGCCGCTTCTGCTGAGTCAAAATTTTAATTTCAAGCCTCCCGACGTAACAGCCCCCACCAACCGACAAGGAGGGACACATCGCGGCAACAAGCTTTGTCCAGCGGGTTTATCTATTACTCCTTTAGTGCCTCCAACTAATATCGGTTTAACCCTAACAGAGTCTCCCACAATTTTTGTCTATGTTCCTCAAACCTCGGCAAAAATAGAGTTTACTGTCCTCAACGACAAGGAAGAGGAAGTGGTCTACGAAAAAACATTTAAACTGGACAAATCTGGGATTGTTGGAGTTACCATTCCTGCTACGGACAACAACAAATCCCTTGAAGTTGGTAAGCGATACGTGTGGTCATTTTCGCTCGTTTGCGACCCCGAAGACCGATCTGGAGATTTAGTTGTTAAAGGGTTCGTGCAGCGAATTGAACCGCAGGCAACTCTCAAGAGCGATTTGGCAAATCCCGACCCGATGACTAGGCTCAACGTTTATGCTCAAAATGGGATTTGGTACGAAACTCTCGCTACTTTAGCCCAAATGCGGCGTCAGACACCGGGGGATGTGAAGCTGACAGCCAAGTGGACGCAATTATTGCAGTCCCAAGGACTGGAATCTGTTGCAGCTCAACCACTGGTTGCGCCTCTTTAAATCTCGCTCTTTCTGGAAATTTTGTCGGTCTGCCGATGGCGATGTAAAAATTGACCCATTTACTCGATCGCGCCCGGGGCTAAAACTCCGGGTTAACATTAGAGATGCGATCTATAAATATTTCTACAAGTGGGTGGAAAAATGAAACGTTTTATACATTTTACTGCACTGGCGATGACTGTATTGGCGATCGCCGTTACTCTCCCCAGTTTGCTTACACCGATGCAGGCTGTGCCTGCACCCATTCTGCTGAGTCAGAATGTTAATTTCACACCCCCAGATGTAACAGCCCCCGACAACCGGCAAGGGGGGACGCATCGAGGCTGTAAGTTACGGGATGGTTTATTCATTACTCCCTTAATACCTGAAAGCAATATTGGTTTAACGCTAACAGAATCGCCAACATTTTTTGTATATGTTTCTCAACCCGCAGCTCAAGTAGAGTTTGTTTTGCTAAACGCAGATGAATCAGAAGTAGTCTACGAAACTACTATAAAAAATGACAAAGCCGGAATTGTGGGAGTTAGCCTTTCTGAGAAAGACCAGACAAAAAATATTGAGGTTGGTAAGCGATATGTGTGGTCGTTTGCACTAGCCTGCGATCCTCTGGAGCGTTCTGGAGATTATATTGTTAAAGGATGGATGCAGCGAATTGAACCCCAGGCAAATCTCAAGAATGATTTGGCAAATCCCGACCCTATGGCTAAGGTGATTGCTTATGCTAAAAATGGGATTTGGTACGAGACTGTTGCTACTCTAGCCGAAATGCGGCGCCTTGCACCCGATGATTCGCGGCTGACGACCGAATGGACGCAATTGTTGCAGTCCCAAGGACTAGAATCGATTGCCGCTCAACCGCTAGTTCAGTCTTTTTAATAACGACTGTTCACCAATCATTGCTGAGTGTTTGCACAGTCAATTCTTCAATTATTCAATCCACTGACCGAAAGCAGCCAGGGTACAAGCCCCCGTCTTTATCCTGGCACAACCAAAAAATAGTATCCGATAACCAGTCCCCAGATTCATCAGTGATATCGCTTTGTTCAATTCTCAAATTCTTCAATCCCAAATCCCAAATCCCAAATCTAAAATCTAAAATCGATTGATGGCTAATAACTTTCCGACAATTCTAGCTCTTGATTTTGACGGGGTGATTTGTGACGGACTAATCGAATATTTCCAGACAGCTTGGCGTACCTACTGTCAAATCTGGAAACCAGTCGAAACAGTGCCAGCTCCAGATTTAGCTTTGAGTTTTTACCGAGTGCGCCCCGCCATCGAAACTGGTTGGGAAATGCCGCTGCTGATCCGCGCACTGCTGACAGGAATTTCCGCAGAGCAAATTTTGCTAGATTGGCCCAATATAGTACCGTATTTGTTGACCGAAAATAATTTAAAAGCACAGTCTGTCGGCGCTATGTTGGACGGATTGCGCGATAATTGGATTGCTGAGGATTTAGCTGGGTGGCTGTCTTTGCACCGCTTTTATCCAGGGGTTGCGGATCGCCTGCACTCTTTGCAGAAGAGTTCGGTGAAAGTGGCGATCGTCACTACTAAGGAAGCTCGTTTTGTGCGGGAACTTTTGCAGCTAGCAGGGGTACAAATGCCGTCAGAGTTAATTTTTGGTAAGGAATACAACAAGCCTAAACACCAAATTTTGCGGGAATTTTTGGCGGCGTCTGGCAAAGACTCGACTATTTGGTTTGTGGAAGATCGGTTAAAAACTTTGCTGTCGGTGAAGCAGCAACCGGATTTATCTCAGGTGAGGTTATTTTTGGCTGATTGGGGTTACAATACTTTGCCAGAACGGGAATCTGTGGCTCAAAATCCACCAGTTCAATTGCTTTCTCTGTCCCAGTTTGCCGGAGATTTTGCCGATTGGCTGCCGCTCGAATGTTAATTTTAGATTTATTTACACTTGTGTTTTTTTTTCTTTTCATAGTCAAAAAAATCACAAAATTTTACATCTTTTTTGTTGACTTATGTGGCGTAGAAATGGTATTTTAATATAATGGGATGGTGGCAAAAATATTATTTTTGCCACCATCCCATTATAATATAAATATAACAGAAACTCCTCAAAAAAACAAGGCTATCGACAAAAAAATGTTTTTTTCATAGACTATTGCAGGTAATCTTGACCTCAAAAACCCGGTTATTTTACTATTTATGCGGGCGCGCACGAAGTATTTTAGTCTATCAAACCGCGTGTATGACCAAAAACCAAGCTTCGGCACCAAAAAATTGAAAAGTGTTTTGATAATTTCTCAGCTTGAAAGCTTTCTAATATTGAGACTTAAAACCTATGCTCGATTTAACTAAAGCAGCCAAGGCAATGCAGGGAATGAGCCAACATTTGAATGTGGAAGCTCAGGCCGCTCGCCAGCGTTTGGAAGTGGCTCAGAATTTGCTGGTAAAGGCGGCAGGCGAACAGGAAAAATTGGTGGAATTGCAAGAGAATTGGCGCGATCGCACTTTATTCAATGCTGCCACACCCATCGAGCCCTTAGACGAGCGCACCTACATCACCGCACCCCCCGCCGCCCACACAGTCTTTGCCACAGACGGATCGCAAATTTCCCCCAACCATCACGAAATAGCCTACTGCTACCTGCTAAACGTCGGCACAGTCATGCTGCACTACGGACAAAGCCGCCACCCAGTTTTAGACAGCGTACCCGAGGTTTTCTACAAACCCGAAGACTTGTACGGTTCGCGACAGTGGGGAATTAGAACCGAAGAATGGATGGGATATCGGCGCGCAGTTTCCGAAGCAATTGCCTTAGCAGAAATGGGTTGCAATTGGGCAAAAGTTAACGACAATAAATTGCCCGCGCCAGCTTTAGCAATGGTAGACGGTTCCCTGATTTATTGGTTTTTGGAACAGTTACCCACCGAAGCGCGCGATCAAATTTTGCTGCCAATTTTAGAAGCTTGGGACAAGTTGCGTTTAGCAGGAATTCCGCTGTTAGGATACTTAAGCGCTTCTCGCAGCAGCGAAAGCTTATCTTTTTTACGGTTTGAAGCTTGCACCCACGAAGTACCAGACTGCATGACAAATTGCCCGAACGTCGGATTTGCAGCCACAATTTCTTTCGCCGAAAAAGCACCTTGTCAAGAATTTGAACCTTTGCGGGATGCCATATTGTGGGCAACAATCCTGTCACCCGGACAAAGAAGCCCTTTGTGGAAATCCCAAGCTAGAATTTTAGATTTGTACGGTCTTAATTCCGTCTATTTCTGTTACGTTCACGTTGGCACAGAAATTGCTAGAATAGAAGTGCCGGAATGGGTAGCACAAGATACAGCACAGCTAGATTTAGCATTAGGAATGATGCTGGCTCAAGTACACAAAGGCGGCGGCTATCCGGTGACCCTAGCAGAAGCTCATAATCAAGCGGTAGTCACGGGGGGCGATCGAAGTCGCTTTTTCGCTTTGTTAGAGCAGCAAATGATTAAAGCCGGCTTAAAAAATGTCGGAATTTCTTATAAGGAAACACGGAAGCGCGGCAGTATTGCTTAAAGTAATAAGTACAGTCCTTGACGTAGGAACATGGTGTTTACGGAAATACTGCATCCCGGCTTTTAACACAGATAAAAAACCCTGTTTCTTTGGTATTGATACGTAATTTATGTAGAGTTAAAATGTTATATGCCAATAGAACTAATTATCTTAATTGCTTCGTTACTTGTATCTTGGCTAGTCTTTAATTGGGCGTTTAAAGTTTTGAAAGCCAGCATCGGGACAGCGATTGGTTTAGCAGCAATTGTGCTGACGATGCAGTTATTATTTGGCATTGGCCCCAATCAGCTTTTCCAACATATAATTCACTTGCCGGAAACCCTGGGGAAAATGATTTCAGGCAAATGATCCGATTTTAGATTTGCGATTTTAGATTTTAGAATGGAGGACAAATCTAATTGAATGTATGCCAGGTCTGCTGTGGTGGCACAGAGGCCTGTCGCTCAAATAAGTGTCACTCAAAAAAGCGACTGGTCGATCGCTCAGTCCGATCGCCAAAATAGAGCTAACGTATCGACATAAAAGCAAATGAATACAGCTTTATTAATTGCTTGGGCGATCGCCGGATGGTGCGGAACCATTCCCATTTCAGTCTTAATTCGGGAGCTCCGGCGGCGGTTTCCTCCTCCCCCTCCTCCTCCAGATCCGTTCCGAGAAATTGCCTTCCGCATCTCTGGGGTAGCGGGTGGCATGGCTGGGGGCTTTCTCTACAGCAGCGCTTTCCCGATGCAATCGCTGGATGCAGTCAATGTGGGGGTGACAGCCTTTGGGGCCTTCTTGAGTGGGATGCTGGCATCTGACATGGCGGGATTGGCGATGAGGCAGGGCGATCCGACTCCTCAGCTTAACGTGAAGTGAATCGCAGATAAAAAGTGCAAACAGAGGTTCAGTAGGAAACTTGACGGGGTTCTTACCCCGTCAAGTCCTGTATCTGGGTATTCCGAGAATTTTCCCTCTTCCTTCTTCCTTCAGATATTAACTTCCCAGCATTTGCAGCTTGTACAAACTGGCATACAAACCTTCTAGCTGCAACAATTCTTCGTGGCTGCCAGATTCTACTAACTGCCCGCGTTTGAGCACTAAAATACGATCGACATTTCGGATAGTCGAGAGCCTGTGGGCAATAATTATCGCCGTTCTGTCCGCCATCACACGCTCTAGAGCTTCTTGAATTAAAGCTTCCGTCCCCACATCCAAACTAGCAGTTGCCTCGTCTAGAACTAAAATACTGGGATTGCGAATAGCGGCGCGAGCAAACGCTAATAATTGCTTTTGTCCCCCCGAAAGATTGGTTCCCCGTTCCCGCAATTGCGTATCATAGCCTTGAGGCAACTGTTCGATTAAACGGGCAACATTTGTCTTTTCTGCTGCTGCTTGAATTTCCTCAATCGAGTAACTTTCTCCCAGGCTGATATTGCTCTTCACATCACCAGCAAATAAAAAGCCATCTTGGATAATTACGCCTATGTGCCTGCGTAACTCTGCTTGAGGCAAATCCCGAATATCGACATGATTAACCAGAATCCGTCCTCGGCTAGGCTCGTAAAGGCGGCACAGGAGACGGATAATCGAACTTTTGCCCGCACCCGTGGGGCCAACTAATGCTACTTTTTCGCCGGATTTGATGGTGAAATTGAGGTTTTGCAGGACATATTCGTCTTCTTTGTAAGCAAACCACACGTTGTCAAATTGGATTTCTCCAGATTCAGAATTCTGCGATTTGGCATTTTCACCCCCCCGAAGCTTGGGGGGGGTGGCGGGGGGTGATTGGGGATTGTTAGCCAATAAACGATATTCTGAACTTGCTGGATTTTGATGATTATCTGCCAATCCTCGATCGAACGGAGACAAGTTGTAAGCCGTTGCCTCTGGATGTCCAGTTATCAACAACGGTGAATAAGCTGCCCTTCTTCCTTCTTGCGTCTTCCCTCTTCCTTCTTCCTTCTTGCCTCTTCCTTCTTCCTTCTTCCCGCTAGTTGGATCTTTAATTTCGATCGGTTCGTTGAGAATATCGCTAATCCGTTCGACAGCGGTAAATCCTGCTTGAATAGCGGTAAATTTCTCAGCAAACTGCCGCAGCGGATCGAAGAGACGCTGAGCAAATAAAATGAATGCCGAGAGAGTACCGAAGTTGAGATTACCGGCTAAAACCCTTTGACCGCCCATCCACAAAACGGCTGCGATCGCTACTAAAGCAATCCATTCTAATGTCGCAGATACGGCTGAGTCGTAAAATATAGTTTTGTCAACGGCTTTAATGTAGCGCTTATTTGTGACGCGAAACAATTCTGAGTTGAATCTTTCGCGGCGGAATAGCTGCACTACACCAATACCAGTCAGGTTTTCTTGCAGTTGGGCGTTGAGATCGGAAAGTTCTTCTCTGGTATTGTAATTTGCTATGCGATATTGGTACTGGAAATAAATTATGACTGCGGTAATTGGTATCATCATCAGCACCAACATTAAAGCGAGTTGCCACTGCATGGTAAACATGAAAATGGCAATTACTAAAATTGAAAATAAATCGCTGACAATGCCGATCGCCCCTGAAGAGAAAACCTCTCCCAAAGCTTCTACATCGCTGGTGAGGCGAGTCATCAATTTACCGACAGGAGTGCGATCGAAAAATCTCACTGCTAGCGATGTGACGTGGGCGAACAAATCATTTCTAATATCTGTAGTAATTATTTGCCCTACTTTCGTGACTAAATAGCCTTGAACTGATTGCAGTGCTAATCTAAGTGTGATAGTTAGCATCAGCAAAATAGCCAAAATATTCAATGCAGCAGATAAAGACAATCCCCGCAAGAATTCGTAGGTAGGTTCCGAGCGAATTACGGAAATTGCCTGTCCGATGAGAATGGGTTGAATTGCTCCTGAGACTGCTAGCGGTACTAATAGTGCGATCGAAATAATCAGCAAGCGTTTGCTGCGGGTTGCGTAAGATGCCAACCTCATGAATAACCGCCAGTCTGTTTCCTGGCCGGATTTGTTTTTGGTGTCTGCTAGTGGTGATGAAATAGTCATTGATGGCAAAAACTGTACAATATATCTAGTTAATAAGTGTAACAAATAAAATGAATATTTGGCACTACTATCAGTAACAGGCAAGATGCCTGTTTCACAAAGAGTGTTTTCTTGTAACAGCAGGTTGGGTTGAGGAACGAAACCAAACCAAAATGTTTGTAGTCTGACAAAACTGGTATTATAATCTACTGGTAGAACTTATATTTATTATGCAAGAGATAGAGACAGCCCAATTGTATCTGAGACAATTTACACCAGACGACTTAGATGAGCTGTACCGCATCTACAGCGATTCAGAAGTGATGAAATATTTGAGCGAAGGCGTCAGAAATAGAGAAGAAACATCAGCAGATTTATTTCAGATAATCGCAGATTGGGAAAAACACGCTTTCGGTTTGTGGGCTGTTGTCTATAAAGAAAATAACTAATTGATCGGCGATGGGGGGCTTCGCTTCTTAGGTAAAACACCTGAAGTAGAAGTCGGTTACGTGTTAGCAAAAGCGTATTGGGGGAAAGGTTTAGCATCGGAAGTTGCAGCGGCTAGCCTCAAGTATGGATTTGAAGTATTGAAACTAGAAAAAATTCTGGCTGTTGCAGATACCGAAAACAGATCCTCGCGGCGGGTAATGGAAAAAGTGGGGATGAGATACCAGCATAACCTCGACCATTCCAATCGAGTATATTATTCAATCTCGCGAATAATCTACCAGTCAAAAGTATTTTAGTTGAGTTGAGGAAGGAAATCCAACCAAAATGTTTGTAGCAAGACTTATCAAAACTGGTATCATAATCTAGTAGGAGAAATTATATTAATCATGCAAGAAATAGAAACAGCCCGATTGTATCTGAGACAATTTACACCACACGACTTAGATGATCTGTACCGCATCTACAGCGATCCGGAAACAATGAAATACATCACAGGAGTTAGAAGTAGAGAAGCCACAGAAATCGCCATTGATACCATGATCCAACTTTGGGAAGAAAACAACTTTGGAATGTGGGCTGTAGTACATAAAATAGACCGTAAAATGATTGGCCGGTGCGGACTGGGTTTTCTGGACAAAACACCGGAAGTTGAGCTTGGCTATGCGCTCGACAAAGTTTATTGGAATCAAGGATTGGCGACAGAAGCATCTTTTGCTAGTCTAAACTATGGATTTGAAATATTACAGCTTGATAGAATAGTTGCGATCGCCCGCCCAGAAAATATCGCCTCGCAGCGGGTGATACAGAAAGTTGGCATGAAATATGAAAAAAATGCTCATTACTACGAAACAGATGTAGTATATTATTCTATATCGCGAGAAAATTACCAGTCAAAAGTAGTTTTGTAGGGTGCGCTAGGCGCACCTTACTGCATTTAAATTACTCGCATCCCAAATTGGCATTCTTGTCGGCTGACAACTACGAAGTCCTTTGCAATTGCTTGTTAACTTTTTGAATTTTCTTAGCAAAATACTCTTGTCTGTGTCCCAATCTTTTAGCCACGTCTAACCCTTTTTGATAGGATTCCAAAGCCTTATCGTAAGCCTTCATCTCTTGATAAACTTGACCGATATTGTCATAAGTGTTCATCACTCCGTAGAAATTGTAAGCCCGCTCTTCTAACAGCAACTGCATTTGATAAATCCGCAATGTCGGCTCCCATTGCTTTTGCGATCGATAAAGTAAAGCTAATTTATCCAAAGCTTCGCTAGCTTGGGCATACTGTTGAATGGGGACGGCTAAATTGTATGCTTCCTGATAGTATTGAGCTGCTAAATTGATTTGACCTATGGTTTGATAATCGCTGGCGATCGCAATTTTGAGCGGTGGTATAGCGCTGGGATTTTGCAGGTTGACATACACTGATGCTAGTTTTTCCCTGGCTGCGATCGCCTTTAAGGGTTGTTTCGACTGCTGGTAAACGTAAGCTAACTGTCTGAGAGTATCTACCTCAGTTGGAGGAGTTACAGGCTGCGGTGGCGCGCCGTTTCCCGCAACTACACCAGAACTTTGCACAGCAGAATTAGCAGCAAATAAAGCGCGGTTTTCCTGAATTAAAGTTGCCAATTCCTCATACACGGGAGCAGCTTTATCGTAACTCAACCAATTGATGTGAATAAGCCCGATCGCCTTCAAAATCTGACCTTGAGCCAATATATCTTCGTTTTGGCGCGCATTTTCGAGAATTTGTTGGTAAACTTCTACAGTCGGGCCTTTAGCGCGCACCTGCTGAAAAGCTGCAGCGAAGGCGGGGAGCAACTCAGTATTAAGTGGTACTTGGGATTTGAGTTCTTTTTGAATTGCTTGCAACCGTTTGGTAATAAGCTGTAGTTCGAGGTTTTTACCGTTACTCCAAGCAACACTTCCCACCCGACTCAAAGCAGCAATTTCCGCCGCAGGCCCGAGATACCTACGCAGCCGCAATTCTCGGAACCAAATTTCAAAAGCACCCGCGCCGTCTCCAGCTTCCAGTTTAGCCGCTGCTTCTAAGTTTAACTGCTCCAAAGCCGCGGTCAGTTCGTCCCGCTGAGTGCTGCTCAAAGATTCGTTAGCGGGAGCTAGGGGATCGGGTGTGGTAATTTCTAGAGGATTAGGAGAAAATTGATCGAGGCCTGGTGGATTAGTTTGGGCGCTAGCAATAGAACCAGCACACAGCCACAAGAAAAGCAAGCACCCAATTGGCACAGAACTTCTCATTCTTAAAATTTGGTTGCCGCGATTCGGCATCTCTTCTGGAAACATCAAGTTTTGCATATCTACAAAACGGTATAAATTATGTCACAAAGATGGCACAAAAGCAAACTGTTCAACAACAGCAATAAAATAAATGTCACCGTGCTGAGCAATTGTTGGGATTTAAAGAGGCTGCGCGATCCTCTTCAAGGGCTTCGCCAACGTATTTTACGCTTATTTAGTCTAGCCCTAATTCTGTTAACTGTTTGCACAGCTTGCGCCCCCCCTCCCGCAGTTGCAAAAGACCGCTCTTTTCCAGAAATGTCTCTAGAATTTTTGGGCGAGTACGAATTGCCAAAAATCAATTTTGAAGGAGTACCAGTCGGCGGTTTGTCAGGAATTACCTACGACCCCAAAGGTATTACCGCAGTCACTTCCAAAGCTTATCGCTTTTACGCTCTTTCCGACGACCCCAGCGAAAACGGAGAAGCCAGATTTTACAGTCTCCGACTCGACATCACATCAAGCGATCCAGCAAATATCCGCCTGAAAAAGGTTACCGTTGAAGGCGTTACATCCCTCAAAAAAGCAGACGGTGAAACCTTCTCTTGGGGTTCCATCAATCCCGAAGGCATCGCCCTTTCTCCCCGCAATTCAGTATTTGTCGCCAGCGAAGGCGTTACTCATGTTGGCATCCCTCCTTTTCTCGGTGAATTTGACCTCCAAACAGGTCAAATGCGGGGAAAATTGCCGATACCAAAGCGCTATATTCCAGATGCCAGCGATGAAAAACAGCAGCAAGGAGTGGTCGACAATTTAGGTTTTGAATCTTTAACCATCGACCCAGAAACCTTTAGTCCGGGCGGTCTAGATCCGTTTCGTTTGTTTGCAGCTACGGAAGCGCCGTTAATGCAAGATTTAGACCCGGAACAGGAAAATAAACTCCGTCTTTTACATTATGTCATCGTCGATAAAACGCCGCAATTAGTATCGGAAAATCTTTACAAGTTAGACCAAGTTCCCATGACAGTTTTGAACGGTTTAACAGAATTAGTAACTGTCGGTGGCGGTCAGATTCTGAGTTTAGAACGTTCTTTTGGGCTTTCGGGATACGGCGCTATGATTTATCAAGTAGCGGTTGGGGCGGCTACAGATACTTCGAGAATCCAGAGTTTTAAAGGGCGAGTGGCAGTAGAACCTGTTAAGAAAAAGTTGCTGCTAGACTTAAGCCAACTCGGAATTCCGCTGTACAATTTAGAGGGGATGACCCTGGGCCCGCTCTTGCCAGATGGCAGCCAGAGTCTAGTTTTGGTCAGCGATGACAATTTTGATGAAGCGCAGAAAACTCAGTTTATCTTGTTGAGTTTGAAGGGCAAAGGTTAAGTTAGAAGGGCGGGCTAGAAGCCCACCCCACCCCACAAGAAGATTTATTCTTTGTGGAACAGGGATATTGCCTGTTTATGAAAACAGTAGAAGAAAATTAACTTTTTGTGGTACAGGCATCTTGCCTGTACATAAAAAAGTTAAATCAAATTTCTCCAACTATAAAAACCCCTAATCATGCCAATTCGTAACACTTTGCACCTGCCAGGAATGGAACTTTCATACCTAGAATGGAAGCCAGAAACAGGTAAAAAAGTTCCGCATTTGCTGTTGTTACACGGTTTAGCAGATAGTTCGTGTGTCTGGAATAGCTTGGGCAATTATTTCTCCAACCGCTATCATATTGTAGCGCCAGATATGCGCGGTCACGGAGAGAGTAGCAAACCGAAAACAGGCTATACTTTTGAAAGTGCGATCGCAGATTTAGAAGCTTTGATGGCACATCTCAACTGGTCTGACGCACACATTTTAGGACATTCTTGGACGGGAAAACTAGCAGCGATTTGGGCGAGGCAAAATCCCGATCGCTTTTGCAGTATGATTTTAGTAGACCCCATCTTCATCACCAAACTGCCCGCCGCGATGAAACTCACCCTGCCAATTGTTTACCGAAAATTAGACTGTCTCAAATGTGTGGGCCCGTTTGCGACTTTAGCCCAAGCAGAAGCAGCAGCAAAACAATCGGGAGAATACGCAGATTGGAGTCAGGTGCAGCAAATGGTATTCCAACACCAAATCGAACAAAAATCGGACGGAACTTGGGGCAGTAAATTTGCGATTGCAGCAAGAAATCAGATATTTGCAGAAGTGATGAAAGTTGCCGGTTTAACTGAAAATATTGAGATACAGACTTTGTTTGTACAGCCGGAAAAAGGCGTAAATCGCATGGCTTGGCAAATGCAGCCATACAATAGATACTTAAAAAATCTTACCGTTGCAAAAGTACCGGGGAATCACTGGTGTTTTTTGACTCAACCAGAAACTTTTAATCAAACTGTGGCAGATTTTTTAGAGGGTACAAGACAGTGAATGTAGAAATTATCGCACATCGGGGATTTTCGGCGATCGCCCCGGAGAATACTTTAGCAGCTTTTGAACTGGCGATCGCGCGTGGAGCTCATTCGATCGAATTTGACATCCAGCTATCCGCCGACAACGTACCAGTGATTTTTCACGATGCAACATTAGATAGAATCACTGGAGTTTCTGGCAAAGTTAGGGAAACAACCCTGTCTGAGTTGCAGACATTTAATGCAGGAAAATGGTTTAGCGATGAATTTTCACAAGAAAAAATTCCTACTTTAAAAGAATCATTAACCATACTCAAAAATGTTGGCAAATTTCTTTATTTTGATGTCAAACCTCACTGCGAGTGGTCTGACGCCGATGTCGCGGATTTTGTCAATACTTTGAAGGGCGAAGAAATCCAACACAAATGCGTTATTACCTCCTTTAACGCTGGATTTCTGGAACAAGTGCGGCGGCTATCTGGTGATTTGGCGATCGGACATATTGTTGCTAATCTAGAAGCATACAAAACTCAATTAGCTCAAGCTGTGGCACATCAGGATAATTTGATTAGCAGCCAGTACCGCGTGTTGCTGGATAACCCCGCACTAATTCAAGAAAGCCGGAGTCAGGGAGTTGACATTGTGGCGTGGACGGTGGACGATCGAGCAGATATGCAAAAGTTAGTTGATTTCGGTATAACGCGGATAGTCACTAATTGTTTGATATAATTTGTTTAACTTGATATCTTGCACCATTATCAAGAACGGGCAAGATGCCCGTTCCACAAACTCAATTAATAGATGAATTATTTTCGCAAAAACATCCACGAAATGTCTGGCTATGTGCCGGGGGAACAGCCACCGCTAGGCACAAAAATTATTAAACTAAATTCTAATGAAAATCCCTATCCGCCTTCTCCCAAAGCTTTAAAAGTGCTTCAGGAAATAGACGGAGAAATGCTGCGGCGCTATCCAGATCCAACTGGCAAAGTTTTCCGCATTGCTGCTAGTCAAGTTTTTGGAGTTGCTGACGATTGGATTGTTGTAGGTAACGGCAGCGACGATTTATTAAACTTGATAGTTCGCGCTGTGGGGGAATCAGGCAAACAGATTGTTTGTCCTGCGCCTACCTACGTCTTATACCGCACTTTGGCAGAAATTCAAGATGCAGAATTTGTTGAAGTTCCTTATCCCGACGACTACAAGTTACCAGTCGATTTGCTAATAGCAGCCCAAGGTGCAGTGACATTTGTAGCTTCGCCAAACAGTCCATCGGGAACAGCCATATCTGTTGCAGATTTGGAGAAGCTGGCTAAAGAGTTATCGGGTATTCTTGTTATCGACGAAGCTTATGTAGATTTCGCCGAAGAAAATGCTTTGAACTTGACAGGAAAGTACAGTAATGTTATAGTTTTGAGGACGCTTTCCAAAGGTTATTCCCTAGCAGGATTGAGGCTGGGTTTTGGCATAGCAAATCCGGCGCTGCTGGCAGAATTAAATAAAATCAAAGACAGCTATAATGTGGACGCTTTAGCCTATGCAGTGGCGGCGGGTGCGATCGCAGATCAAGACCACAAAATAGCCAACGCCGAAAAGATTAAGGCTTCCAGAGCAAAACTAGCCGTTAGCTTCCAGGAATTAGGCTTTGACGTTTGGCCCTCGCAAACCAACTTTTTGTTAGTGCGGCCACCAAACGGCGATGCAGAAAGAATTTATCAAACACTGAAAGTACGGGGAATATTGATTCGATACTTCAATCAGCCGCGATTAGAAGACAAATTGCGGATTAGTGTAGGTACGGAGGAACAGAATCAAATATTACTTAAAATTTTGAAAGAAATTCTCTAAATAACGATCGCACTAAAAGTAGTTTCTAGTAATGACTTTAGTCCTCTGATTTTTATGAGGACTTGGATTCCTGACTACACACAGCTTGATTACGGATAATTATTAGGATTATCAATCGCCAACCCTGCCGACTGAGCAATATCCAGCAATCTGTTGTCCGCCGAAACAAAAATCAGCCGAGTTTCTGGCTGGGAAAGGAGAGTAGTAGATTGAAAGCGCAAAGCCGAGGCTAACTGTACAGAATCATAAGCGCGCAGCGGATGTTGCATCACCAATTCGGTGGCTGTTTCTATCAAAGTTTGATCGACATCTATGACTCGGTATTCATTTTCAAAATCCTCCCTAACTTTTTGCCCAATTAAATCAAAGCGATCCGCAGACAAACTTCCATCCCGCAGACGGCGTGCAAAAGCGCTGTGTACCTCCACCCAAGTAATCTGGCTAATAACTAAATCGCTGTTTGTAGCAGGATCGGTAATCGATAAAATCCAGTCACTCCCTATTTCAGGCACGTATCGTTTGACTAAAGCGCTAGTATCCAGAAAATAAGCATTTACCACTGGCCGCGATCCTCGATAACAATTTCTGAGAGAGGCTTACCTGGTAGCGGTTCCATTTTTTGCATCAATCCGCGCCACTGCTGCGCGCGCTTGATTAATTCGGCTCGATCGAGCTTACCCTGCTTATTTGGCAAACGCACTAATCCTCGTACATCCATCAACTTAATCGCTTTTTCGCTATCGCCTTTAAGTTCTTCCGACGAAACTTCCGCTACAATTGTGATTTGCACAGTTTCCCCATCATTCAATGACAAAGGACTCAGAGGACGCAAAACCCCGTTTTCGTAGATAGCAGTAATAGTTTCTGGCATAATTAGCCTCTTAATTAAATGCTTTGACTTATTGTACTTCTTTTAATTACTTCGTTGCCACCACCGCCAAATTCCAAGCCAAGCGTTTCATCAAAGGCAACTTCTTCAACAACCCATCCAACCCTTCCAATCGAGAGTATTCCGGTTTCAATCTCTCTTGTTCAATGATAATCTTTTTCCAATAACGCTCCTCATTCGGATGCACTTTTTCGATTAAATAAAAGCGCAAAAAAATCCACAGCGATGTCAGCCAAAATGTATCATAAGCCGTCTCGGAAAACAAAGACTTGACAAAGTTCACAATATTAATATCCAAAGGAGTTTCATCCTCTGTCCGCACCTCAGTCGCCATCCTTCGGTAAACATTAATCACCGGATTATGCTTCATCGGGTCCCAAAAACAAGCCTTACCCCCAGGTTTTAGCACCCGGTGCATTTCGCGAATTGCCTTTTCAGGTTCCGGTAAATGGTGCAACAAATTAGAAGCGTAAACAATATCAAAACTGTTGTCCGGGAAATCCAGCGCCATTGCATTGACCGTGCAGCCGTCTATTTTGACGCCGTTTTTCTCAGCCAATTTTAGAGCAACTTCTACCATGCCCTGAGAATAGTCGGCAGCCACACAATCGGCGCCTTTTTTAGCAAAATAAACGCTGTTTTCTCCCGCGCCGCAGCCTAAATCTAACAGGCGTTTGCCTGTAATATCACCCATTTGCTGGACGATAAATCTATTTTCTGGGGCGGTACAAGCTTCAAAGTAATCATTGACTCGAATGCCGTCAATATCGATTGTGGATGCCCAAGCATCGTGGAATTGTCGCTCTTTTTTTAAAGTTTCGTCTTGCATTTTTCAAGAGTTGGTTATTAGTAAAAAAAGTAATTTTAAACCGCAGATAAACCCGGATTAAGGCAGATTAATTGAGATTTATCTGCTTCGATCTGGGTTCGTCTGCGGTTTGTTTCAAGAAAAATGGCTGACAACAAATTTATCAGCGCTGTGCTTTGGCAACCACTTGATTTCCGATCGCAGTTGGCTGTTCCGAGGATTTTTCAGTAGTATGCTGCAATGCCTGATACAGGCGATTTAAAGCGCTGATGTATGCTTCTGCAGACGCTACGATAATGTCGGTATTGGCTGAGTGACCGGAAAATACTTTGCCTTCGTGCCGCAAGCGAATTGTTACTTCGCCGATCGCATCTATGCCCGCTGTCACCGACTGTACAGAAAACTCGATCAACTCGTTGGGTACGTTTACCACCCGGTTAATTGCCCTGTAAATCGCGTCCACAGGCCCAGTGCCGATCGCAGCATCGGTCAATTCTTCGCCCGCCGGATTCCGCACAGTGACGGTTGCTGTCGGCCGGGATTTGTCACCACAAGAAACCTGTACCAATTCTAACCGGAACAGTTCCGGTGCTTGGTGCACTTCGTTATTGGCGATCGCCTCTAAATCCCAATCCGTAATCTCTTTTTTCTTGTCTGCCAAATCTTTAAACTTGACAAAAGCTTTATTTAGCTCATCGTCTGCCATTTCAAAACCTAACTCTTTCAAGCGAGTGTGAAATGCGTGGCGGCCGGATAATTTGCCCAAGACGATTTGATTTTCAGTTAAGCCGATCGACTCAGCGTCCATAATCTCGTATGTCCGCTTATTTTTGAGCACCCCGTCTTGGTGAATTCCCGACTCGTGAGCGAAAGCATTTGCTCCCACAATCGCCTTATTTGGCTGCACCAACATCCCCGTCAAATTGGAAACCAAGCGGGAAGTTTTGTAAATTTGGCGCGAGTCAATATTTGTCAGCGGTTCCTCAGAATCAGCAGGCCTGCCCAAGAACGGATTATAATATTGGCGCCGCACATAAAGCGCCATTACCAACTCTTCCAGAGCCGCATTTCCCGCCCGTTCGCCAATCCCGTTAATCGTGCATTCTAACTGTCTGGCGCCATTTTTCACGGCTTCCAAAAAGTTAGCAACAGCCAATCCTAAGTCATTGTGACCGTGAACCGAAATAATTGCGCGATCGATATTCGGCACATTTTCCTTAATTCCCCGAATCAAAGCCCCAAACTCGCTCGGAGTCGTGTAGCCGACAGTATCGGGAATATTAACAGTAGTCGCACCCGCTGCGATCGCCCGTTCTAGAACCTGATACAAAAACTCCGGTTCCGATCGACAAGCATCTTCCGGCGAAAACTCCACATCCTCCACAAAAGACTTAGCGTAAGCCACCATTTCCGGCACAATTTCCAGAACCTCAGCCCGCGTCTTTTTCAGCTTATACTCCAAGTGAATATCAGACGTAGCCAGAAACGTATGAATTCGCGAATTTACTGCGGGTTTGAGAGCCTCGGCTGCTTTTTTAATATCCTCCTTTCTCGCCCTCGCTAAACCGCAAATTGTCGGCCCATTTTCTGTGCCAACCGATCGGGCTATTTTTTGGACTGCCTCAAAATCTCCCGTGCTGGTGAAAGGGAAACCCGCTTCAATCACATCCACGCCCAATCTCGCTAACTGGCGAGCGATCGTCAGCTTTTCATCCACATTCAGAGATGCACCCGGAGATTGTTCTCCGTCGCGCAAAGTCGTATCGAAAATAATAATCCGGTCTTGACTTGGTTGAGTTTTCATAGCTCTAAAAAAGTGTTTTCCTGATTTTTACTTGTCCGTTTTTCTGGATTTTTAGCCTCCAGTCACCAGTCCCCTGTCTCGCGCCCATAACGAATAATTAATAACCCCTAACCCCTAACTAATGACTAATGACTAATAACTACTGACTAATGACTAATAACTACTGACTAATGACTAATGACTAATGACTAATAATCCATCTTCTCGATATGTTCCCTAATTTCATTTAGGTCTATATACCTATCTGTAGCATTTCGTAACTCTCTAGCAATCATTCCTTCGGTTGATACCACAGTAATATGAGTATTTTTCGAGCGGAGCAGTTCGATCGCCCGCTCAAAATCCCCATCCCCGCTAAACAGCACAACTTGGTCGTATTGATCCACGGTATTAAACATATCAACCACAATTTCTATGTCTAAATTAGCCTTTTGAGAATATCTGCCCGAAGCATCGTCGTAATATTCCTTAAGAATTTTAGTGCGAACCGTGTAACCTAGACTGATTAAAGCATCTCGAAATCCCCTTTGATCTTGGGGGTCTTTCAGACCCGTATACCAGAAAGCATTGATCAAGATGACATTCGGCTGCGAAGTTTTGAAATATTCGAGCACCCTGCGAGGATCAAAAAACCAGCCGTTCTTTTGTTGAGCGTAGAACATATTGTTCCCGTCCACAAAAATAGAAAGGCGGTTCATTAAGTTTGTCATAGAAACTTAGACCTAATAATTGTAGAAAGAAGTTAATCTAAATATCACATTTTAGCAACATGGAGCTAACTGAGGCAATAGATTAAACTTCAGAAAACTCCATCTCCCCAGTATTTCATATTTTCGGCTCTACCGCCAGAGGGTTCTTTTAACCCTCCTTGCATTTGAGCGAGGGGCTCTCACAAACTATACGCCTCGTAACTCAATACCGGCTGCCGTGTCAAGGTTAATGGCGCCTTCAAACTACCGCGCCCACCGCCCTACCGCCAATCAGGCATACCGAAACGCATAGCAGTAGATTTTGCTCCCCTGATTTCATAGCGCAGACTACCTCCGCTCAAGCCTTTTTGCTTTCAAGAGCCCAGCGAGCTAACTCTGTCCGGTTGTGCAGACCTGTTTTGCCCAGCATATTGCTGACGTGGCTCTCTATAGTGCGCTGGCTGACATTCATCACGTCTGCGATCTGGCGGTTTGCCATACCCTGGGCTAGCAACTGTACCACCTTTAACTCAGTGGGAGTCAATTCGACATTGCGGCGCGCCTTAATTTTTGGGCCACTCTCCATACCGGGATTTGAGTGGCGAATCAAGCGCGATGCTGCTTTCAGAGAAGATTCCACTTGGGCTACCAGTTCTTCTGGTTCAAAAGGCTTGACTATATAAACGTCAGCCCCAGTGCTCAAGCCTTTTACTCGGTCTGAACTTTGACCTTTTGCGGACAAGAAAAGAACCGGAATCCAGCTAGTGCGAGGGTCTTCCCTGATGTGTTTGACTAAAGTGTAGCCGTCCATTTCCGGCATCATCACGTCGCAGATAATCAAGTCGGGAACTTCTTGTTCTAGTTTTTCCAGAGCGTCTCTGCCGTTTTCTGCTGTAATGACGTTGTAACCCCGAAACTCCAAGTAGTCCTTGACGAGCAAGATCAAGTTGGGGTCGTCGTCAACCAGCATCAGCCGTTTTTGCTCTCCTGAATTATTGTCCTTTGTCATGTTTATTCCCGCTAAAGTATCCCGCACACTTCCTTGTTTTCACTTCTGTTTTTTCCGTCAGTCCCCCGCCACCAGGCTGGGAGTGGAGGACGACGGTCGGCTGAAGGGATGGCGGTGAGGGAAAGCGGGGCGGGTATTACCGCTTTCCAACCTATAATTGACGGCTGTTTGTCAGTGTCTTACGACCTGGAATGCAGCCCAAACCTGTAATGCACGATCGCCCTACCAAGATCAGCCTTGATTGATTGGAGACTCCCTAACAGAGCCCAAGTTAAATAGTTAATCTCGATCGGTTCAATTTCAGGTTAATGCCCCGGTTTTAAATGATACTTCTGATATAGAGAAATTTAAGCAGACTCCCTACTTACGTATTTAACTGCTTCTAGTGTAGTTTGGCAACCTGCTTAGTGTCTGCCACTGAGAAATTTTTGCACAAAATTTCACAGTTCCTCGGATAGATTTTTTTTACTGTACCTTTTGAGAAACACCAGGAACACGGGAAGCCGCACAAGTAAGACAAGAACCTAACTACAGTTTTATTGAACTGTAGCAGGTGCGATCGCCCGGACGCCAAACTGTCTCAAATTCTCACCCTTAACCTTAAATTTAACACTTTACCTATAACCCTGTACTTTAAACAGCGCTATACTTAAATGTTTGGCTGGGCCTCAGAAGGCACAGGCAAAGGATGAGTTAAGAAAGCGTATTCTTGAACGACCTTTGAGTTTAGGAGATGTTCCTGAATAATTCTCTCAATGACGGGTGGAGTAACGTCGCGATACCACACTCCGTCTGGATAGACTACCATAATCGGGCCAGACGCGCACACTCGCAGGCAATTGGCTTTCGTGCGAAAGACGCAGGTTGGTCGAGTGGCACTTGGCTTGTCCAACCCCAATTCTTGCAAGCGTTTTTTTAAGTAATTCCACGCCTCCAGACTGGTTTGCCGATCGCAGCACTTGGGCACGGTTTGGTCGGCACAGATAAAAATATGCCGCTCGATTCGATCGATGCCAAGGCTTTGGACGCAAGCACTCAAGCCTTGGCTGCAAGATTCCTCGTTATTTTCTGTCATTGTCTTCATCAATCAAAAGTAATTGGTTAGCGGTCGAAAGTCTTAACCACAGCCCCCGCTCCCCCCTCTCCTTGCCTCCAACTCATGCTCGGTTCGGGAACCCGTACTGACAACTAAGTTGCGATCGACCCTGACTAAAGCTAAATTAGCACTCAGGAGTCGAGAGTGCTAATATGTCAGTTGTAAGTAGTCCGCTGTTGCTTTCATCGTGACCCCTGACGACTGACTCACGACAATCTGTAATCTGGAGATTTATTTATGGCAGCAGTATCACTGAGTGTTTCTACCGTTAAACCGTTAGGCGAGCGCGTGTTCGTAAAAGTAAGCGCTAGCGAAGAAAAAACCGCCGGCGGCATCCTTCTGCCCGACACAGCGAAAGAAAAGCCCCAAGTAGGCGAAGTCGCGGCCGTGGGCCCTGGCAAGCGCAATGACGACGGCAGCCGCACTGAAATGGAAGTCAAAGTCGGCGACAAAGTTCTCTACTCGAAATACGCCGGCACCGACATCAAACTCGGCACAGACGAATACGTCTTGCTTGCAGAAAAAGACATTCTGGCGATCGTTAACTAATTAATCATCAGTCATCAGTCCTTAGTCATCAGTCATTAGTTTAAAGCGAACGCCGCCAAACAACTAATGACACGGGACAAATGACTAAAATCCATAATCCCCAATCCAAAATCTCAAACCCTCAAATCCCCAAAAACTATGGCTAAGCGTATCATCTACAACGAAAATGCACGTCGCGCCCTCGAACGCGGTATGGACATTCTGGCCGAAGCAGTGGCCGTAACCCTCGGCCCCAAAGGCCGTAACGTGGTTCTCGAAAAGAAATTCGGAGCTCCTCAGATCGTCAATGACGGTGTTACCATCGCCAAAGAAATCGAACTAGAAGACCACGTAGAAAATACAGGCGTTGCCCTGATCCGTCAAGCAGCTTCCAAAACCAACGACGCAGCAGGCGACGGTACCACAACTGCTACCGTTTTGGCTCACGCAATGGTCAAAGAAGGTCTGCGTAACGTAGCAGCTGGTGCAAATGCGATCGCCCTCAAGCGCGGTGTTGACAAAGCAACCACGTTTTTGGTAGAAAAAATTGCCGAACACGCCAAACAAGTAGAAGATTCCAAAGCCATCGCTCAAGTCGGCTCCATCTCTGCTGGTAACGACGATGAAGTCGGTCAAATGATTGCTAACGCAATGGACAAGGTGGGCAAAGAAGGCGTGATTTCCCTGGAAGAAGGGAAGTCTATGACCACCGAATTGGAAATCACCGAAGGGATGCGCTTCGACAAAGGCTACATTTCTCCCTACTTCGTCACCGACACCGAACGGATGGAAGCGATTCTGGAAGAACCGTTCATCTTGCTGACAGACAAGAAAATCGCTTTGGTACAAGATTTAGTACCCGTGCTCGAACAAGTAGCTCGTTCCGGCCGCCCGCTGTTGATCATTGCAGAAGACATTGAGAAAGAAGCTCTAGCTACCCTCGTTGTCAACAAACTGCGCGGTGTGTTGAATGTGACTGCTGTTAAAGCACCCGGTTTTGGCGATCGACGCAAAGCCATGTTAGAAGATATCGCCGTATTGACCGGCGGTCAACTAATCACCGAAGACGCCGGTTTGAAACTGGAAAACACCAAGCTCGACATGATCGGCAAAGCTCGCCGCATCACCATCACCAAAGACAGCACCACAATTGTTGCCGAAGGTAACGAAGCCGCCGTCAAGTCCCGCTGCGAACAAATTCGCCGTCAAATGGACGAAACCGAATCTTCCTACGACAAAGAGAAGCTGCAAGAACGTTTGGCCAAATTGGCTGGTGGCGTCGCAGTGATCAAAGTCGGCGCGGCTACCGAAACAGAAATGAAGGATCGCAAACTGCGTTTGGAAGATGCGATCAACGCAACCAAAGCTGCTGTCGAAGAAGGAATTGTTCCTGGTGGCGGTACAACTTTGGCTCACCTGACTCCTCAATTAGAAGAGTGGGCTAACAGCAGCCTGAAGGGCGAAGAATTGACCGGTGCTTTGATTGTGGCACGGGCTTTGGCTGCTCCTCTGAAGCGGATTGCTGAAAATGCTGGTTTGAATGGCGCTGTGATTGCTGAGCGCGTCAAAGAAAAGCCCTTCAACGTTGGTTTCAACGCAGCGACAAATGAGTTTGTCGATATGTTTGAAGCTGGTATCGTTGACCCTGCGAAGGTGACTCGTTCTGCTCTGCAAAATGCCGCATCTATTGCTGGTATGGTGCTGACAACCGAGTGTATCGTCGTTGACAAGCCTGAACCGAAGGATGGCGCTGCTGCGGCTGGCGCTGGCGGCGGCATGGGCGGCGGCGACTTCGATTACTAATCGATAGTTTGATAACTAATCGCTAGTTTGATGGGGCGGGCAATAATGTCCGCCCTGTTATATTTGGAAGTGCTTTTAGCGTACGCATGACTTTAACTCTGAAGATAAGTTAAATACTTTTTTCAGAGATATTAAATAATATTAATATATTTTTTTACTCAAAACGCCAGGTCACAACCTAATAGCCCAACCCTGCGGTGACATTAAAACTAGAAATTTTAATTTTGAACATGACTAAAACAAATTTAGAGATAATTCCCAACGAAGCCTTAGTAGTTCGTGGTGGTCGTAATCATCCAGAAGATATTCAACGGGCCATAGGAACCCACCCCAGCGGCATCACGGGAATTTCTGTAGAATGTGCAGTAGAATTGTCAGTAGCAGAATTAGCATTACCAATCCCTCATAGACAAGTTGGTGTTACCACAGTGGGTAAAGTTCGTTCCGAAGGTGGAGATGTGATCCGTACTTCTGGCAGAAGTTTAAATCATGCAACTCTGACTGGCTTAACACCAGAAAAAGCAAGTCTTCTGCTGATACCAACGATTCCTAACCCATCTAGGACTTAGGCAACTGGCACATAAATTACGGTGCGTCAGACCCTCAAACCCTGGTTATATTAATCCATCACTTCGTTTGACGCACCCTACAAGCTCATCTAAGTGAGTCAGTTGCGTAAATCCCCCCATCAAAAAATTCATCTTAAGTGTAGTAATAAATATGACTTCTCCTAGAATCTTTGCCGACTTTCATAATGCTGATAAACAGAGTCGCCTTCGTCTGAATTGTGTTGGTACAATTGAAGATTTAAGTCGCCAAAATATTAAATTGCAAAATGGTCAATTGCTCACCGTCTATAGTGAAGAATTAGAAGTGGATGGCGTGGTGCAATATTCTGAAGAGGAAAGTCTTTGGGTGGCCGTAATTAATTGGGAGGAAATTAGACAAGTAGACGATATGCTTCTTCAAGCAACCATCTAGTTAGGAATTTCTAAATATTCGTCATCAGGAAGGGAAATAAGATGAATCTATCATTTAAATATTTAATATTTATATTATAAAAGCCATTGAACATCAAATAAATGCCTATAAAGAACGTTGGCAAGTAATTGAAGATGTAGATGAGGATGAGGCTGCCGATATAGGGAATAATATTAAATTTTTAGAGCTTCTCCTTTCAGACATGACGACAAGTTTAGCTCAGAATACTGGACTGGAAAAGATCGCTTATGAAGAAGCGCTATCTGAAGCCATAGAAGTGACTTTTGCAGAGTGGGAAACTAGCGAGGCGATGACGGCGGAGGAAGCCTGTAAACGGAGCAGAGTAATTTCAGATCAAACTCTCGAATAACTTTGATTGAAGGCAGCAAAAACTGATCCGCCTAAGTGCATAATCAAAATGTGGCTTTTATTACCTATCAATAACCAGGCACACCAATTATGAACCTTTACCACAATCCCATTTCCCCCAACTCCCGCCGCGTGTGGATCGCCCTCCTAGAAAAAAACCTCGACTTTGAATTAATAGAAATCCACTTGGACGGCGATCACTTGCAGCCTGAGTTTGTCGCAATAAATCCTTTTCACCGCATCCCTGTTTTGGTCGATGATGACTTCACGGTCGTCGAGTCTCTAGCAATTCTTGACTATCTAGAAACGAAGTATCCCGAACCGGCAATGCTGCCAAAAGAACCGAAAGATTTGGCAGTTGTGAGGATGGTAGAATTGGTCACGGTTAACGAACTTCTACCGCAACTTTACCCCCTAGGCAGTGAAAAAATGGGACGGGGAACTCCCCAACCGCAGGAAATCGAAAAGGCTAAGGAAAAAGTCAATACTGTGCTGACATTCTTTGAAGGCTTGCTGGACGATCGCCCTTTTTTCGCTAGCAACACTGTTACCTTTGCCGAGTGCGTTGCCGGCACCGTCGTGCCCTTGCTATCTTGGGTTGGTGTGTCCCTAGACAGCTATCCTAAAATTCAAGCTTGGTGCGATCGACTAATGTCGCGTCCCTCATGGCAGCAAACTCAATTCACCGAGGCAGATATGGCGGCTTACGCATCTCGAAGACAAAAATTTCTGGCACAATCTCAAGCCTAATGAACCAATCAATTGTCAAGCGATCGCTCTTTTTCCTAGCTGTTTTCGCCTGCATCCAAATTCCCATCGCAGCAAAGGGGCAGCCCGCCACCCGATCGAACTACCAAGCAATTAACCCTAAACAGTTCCTTGCCGATCGCAAAATTACCGTCTCCAACCCCAAAGATATCGCAGCAAAACTTTTTAGCAGCGACCGAGAATCTGAAGGCAGAAAAAGCGACCAAATTTCAGTTGAATATCCCACGCGAGAAACAGCCGTAATTCTCCAAACCGTCGTCGGTTTAGCTGACGATTCTGTTGCTGGAATGCGGCACCGCATCGAACTCAGACTCAGGCAAAATAAGTGGGAAATTGTCTGGATTGGCCGACAATCCCAGTGTCAACCAAATCGCGGACACCAAGATTGGGCAAGCGGCCGCTGTCAGTAGAAAGGTCGATCGGCTTTTTGCTTAAATTCATTCATCCCGCGTGCGTTGCCAGGAACCAAGCTAGGACTTGACGCCACTCACGAAAAAAAGAAGCTGATAAAGATTGGCTACCGCTGCTTCCCGATAGAAATAAGTTATTCATTCGTAAGCAGCAGAAGCAGTCAGGGCTCGGCGTTGTTTCCTGCCTGCGCCACAATCTTAAAACTATTTTTGGTGTCGATCACTCTTTTAGTCAAAAAGAGCGATCGAACTCAGAATTTTACTTGCACATGATTAAATTGCCCGCCGAGATGAATCCCGCCACAGGGGCTGAAATCTCAACCCAATTGCGGTTTTCTCCATTCTTATCTTTCACTAACTGGAAATTTGGTACAAGCGTTACTTGACCGTTAGCAGGTACACCGCCTTTAACAGCAGAAGTCTTGGAAGGCTCGGTGCGGATAGCTAGACCCCTCGGCGCTACGCGAGGTTCTACTTGTCGGCACAGACTTACGGGGCCCGTTGCTGGTGCAGGCGCTGGTGCAGGCGCTGGTGCTGGTGCTGGCGCTGGTGCTGGTGCTGGTGCTGGTGCTGGTGCTGGCGCTGGTGCTGGTGCAGGCGCTGGCGCTGGCGCTGGTGCTGGTGCTGGTGCTGGTGCTGGTGCTGGTGCTGGTGCAGGCGCTGGCGCTGGTGCTGGCGCTGGTGCTGGTGCCGGTGTTGCTGCGGGTGCAGGTGCAGGCGCTGGTGCGGGTGCCGGTGCGGGTGCCGGTGCGGGACTTGGGGAAGGGGTTTGACTAATGGTGCACGAACCTAAATTACTTTCGTCGTTGGGATAGCCACTAGCTACATACCCTGTGACGGGAGCGGTAATTTGAATCCAGAGGCGACCGTCGGAGGCTTTAACCGAAGTAGCGCCTTGGGAGAGCGTTACCTGAGTGTTAAGTCCTACCCCGCCCACTCTAGGGGATTTGGGGTCTGGGTTCTGGCGAACGGTCAAACCTTCTTTGGGAGTGACTTTACGGCAAAGGTTGCCAGCCTGGGCTATTTGAAACGTGGCGCTATCTTCAAAGGAAATATTTTCCGCATCTTGACTGACAGTGGATGTTGATGGGGCGGCAACACCGATGGCATTCGCCTGCAAACTTCCGGCTACGATCGCGATCGCGCCGAGCAATGCAGCGGGTTTATTCCAGCAATTCAAGTTTTTCATCAGTTCAACTCCTCACTTAACCACAATCATTATCTTAATTGCAGGTCAATATAGCAAAAAATCGATTTGTCTTCCACCAAAAAGCTTTATATAACTTTTTTAGGACCACAAGTCAAGTTTTATTTATATTATTTAATGTTTGGTGAGTTGAGCGAAGACAAATAAAGCTGCTACGCCGATAAATGACTCATTATGGCAGAGCGGGGAAGGGAGAAGGCGAGAGTGTCCGAGTCGGGGAATGGGAGAGCGGGAAAGTCAAAACTCAACAGTTAACAGTTTAAATGCGGCACAGTTTGCTAGGAATCCAAGTCATCTGTTGTCCGCCAATATCTTGTCAGGTGTTCGTTAAACTATTTAGCTGTCAGTTGTTGTCGTTGAGTAATATAGGGCTACATTTCAGGTGAATTCTTGGCAGATTCGAGACCGAGATGGTGCTTGAGATGCTGCCAGATTCTGAGTGACAGGCGATTGGCGCGCTCGACCCCATCGTCGTACTGGGGTATCGGAAGCCGGATACAGTTCTTCGCTCTCCACTGTCGATCGTACCTTACTTAAACAGGACTTACGCACTCAACGCCGTTAAATCAAGGGTTTGAGATTGCTTCACTACTTTATCTCCCGACAGAAAATCGTAGTACGTGGGTAAGTCCTCTTAAAATTGTGGCAAACAGCACCAATCGCTCGCCTTGACCCGATGGCTGGCGTCAATTTGATAAAATCTTCCAAAACGGAAACTTATCGGCTTGAGACACAGTTGTGTTTTTGTCGCTAAAGCCGCCCCGCCATCAGCGACAGTTGCTGTAGCTGTTTGCAAACGGTTTTGTTCCTGTGGAGACAACCAGCACAAAACCTCCGAACAAAACCAGCCCGCTCAAATCAGAAACCAAATATTGGCGCCAATTCTGATTTAATTATATTGCTATAGCAACCGCACTCGATGTTTATGAGGTTTTCACTTGCTGAAACTAATGCGGTAGATTCCTTCGGAATGGGAGTATATTAATGATAAACAAAATCTTTTTTTTCGCAGGGCGAGGGCGATTAGCGCACACACAAGAAGAGGAAAAGCCTAACTAATCTCCTCCCTTATTCCTCCTTTCCCAAATAACTCAAGCCTTCTCTCTTCGAGAGTTAGAATTTTCTTCCTTCTGCTATATAATTATCGAAGCGTTAAATATTTTTGCAGTGACAAAAACTACTAACAAAAAAGACGGCAAACCCTCTAAATATCCCTTTGACGGTCTATCTTTAGACGATCGCAATCCCGACTTCATTAAGCTTCTGTTGCCAATCTGGGAATGGCTGTACCGCTACTATTTTCGCGTACAAAGCGACGGTTGGCACAATGTACCCCCAAACGGAAAAATGCTTGTTGTCGGTTCTCACAACGGGGGACTCGCCGCTCCCGATATGTTTATGTTCCTATACGAATGGTTCCGCAGGTACGGCACGGAACGCTTGGCCTACGGATTGATGCACCCCACGGTATGGAAGGTTTCCCCAGAGATTGCTAGCATGGGGGTTGAGTGTGGTGCCCTCCAGGCACATCCAAAAATGGCGATCGCAGCTTTGCGGAAAAATGCCGCAGTTCTCGTCTATCCGGGCGGCGCTCAAGATGTTTTTCGCCCCCACCATTTGCGCGATCAAATATACTTTGCGGGACGCAAGGGATTTATCAAATTAGCATTGCGAGAAGAAGTGCCAATTATACCAATTATATCGCACGGTGCCCACGATACTTTGATAGTTTTGGCAGATTTGTACGAACAAGCAAAGCAATTGCATGAATTGGGGATGCCGTGGCTATTTGGCATCGATCCAGTGGTATTGCCGGTGTATTTGGGATTGCCTTGGGGATTGAGTATTGGGCCTTTGCCAAACCTGCCTTTACCCGTGCAAATTCGGACTCGCGTGTGCGAACCAATTGTATTTGAGAAGTACGGTTCGGAGGCGGCGCGCGATCGCGATTATGTTGATGCTTGTTTCGAGCGAGTTACCACCCAAATGCAACAACAATTAGATTGTTTGGCTGGCAAGTGACAATTGCACAAGTCTAGATTATTCTAGGTGGCAGAAACCGATTTTTTTACGACAATATAGCGTGAAGCGCGAGGGATATGGGGCAAAAACCGGGTTTCTTGAGTCCTGTGGGTAAGTCGTGACTACAAACATTTTTTGAAATCAATCCACTAGATTTATTTCAAAAACCGACAATTGCGGTACTAAATCGGATTTTACCCATCTTAATTACGTGAAATACCAGAAAACCGCAGTCGCAAAAGTCACGCTTTTTATCATCCCGGTTCCAGGGAACATCATATCAGGTTAAATCAACGCAGATGAATAGGATTTCATCTGCGTTTATCTTCCTTCCTCGGCGGTGAAAAAATAGACTTGGCAAAACTAACCGGATTCTGTATAAACTCTCGATCTTAATTCTCCCTTCTGCCGAACGGTGACTAATTGCCCGATCGCCTTAAGCGCAATACTGGGAGAAAAAAGTACAGCCGGCGACTCAATCATGTGCAGAACTTCCAAAAATGCTTGACAAACTTTAGCATCTCCGACCAGCACTTTTAACACCAGATCCATGTAATCAATTGTCAGCCGCGTAGCAAGGTTTAGTTTTGCACCTTCACTTCCCCGATAGCGGGAATCCTGACTGATAGCAAACGTCCAAGGAATAGTGTGTAATTTTGCTAGTTTTTCTTGAAATTGTCGCCCAAAGCCTGTTAAATCGCCTTCTGGATACCGCTCTCTTTGCTTTTGCAAACATCCATCTAGCATCTGAGCATCCAGTGCAGCAACGGTCATTCCCTGGCCATAAACTGGGTTGAAAGCGCAAACTGCATGACCGATAACTGCCAAATTTTCAGGATAACGGGAGAGGCGATCGTAGTGTCGCAAACGATTTTCTGTACCTCGATAGCTATAAACTGGTGTGATGGCTTCTGCGTCTTTAATCGCATGATAAATTGTCGGGATTGGCAGACTGCGCGCAAATTCTACAAAACCTGCTTCGTCTGTGGGGGGATAATCGCGATCGCCCCTGGCGAAACCCACCAGCCAGCGATTGCCTTCGATCGGGAAAATTGCACCGCCGCAGGTGCGAAATGGCGGTGCTGGAGACACAAATACTGGCGCTGTGTCTGACAATTTACCGCTGCATTTATAGATGCGGCTGGCATAGCCGACAAAAGCATTGATAACGGTTTCTTGTGGAGGTTCATAGCCCAAACTTTTCAACCATTGAGGTGTTTTGGAAACTTTGCCACCAGCATCGACTACTAAATCTGCATACAAATTCTCTGCATGAATGTTACCCGGGTTGTGGCGATCGCGAAAACGCACCGATACACCAGCAATCTCCGCGCGCGAGGCCTTCGCCAGAAACCCCGTTACTGTGCCTCCTTCGAGGAAATGCACGTTCGTATTTTCAGCCAATCGGCGGCGAATTTGCCAATCCAGTAAATCCCGACTGAACATAATTAAATCATTTAGATCCGGGCTAAATTGCGGGGCCCAGCCCGCCGGACTAAACCACCCGATCGACTTCGGATTTAACCTAGGAGCACCAGCAGCTATCAGTTCGTTTTCCAAGCCGGGAAACAACTCTTCTAGGATGATTTTCCCCCGATTTAAAAGGATGTGAAGGTGACTGGATTGAGGAATCCCGGGGCGAGGTGCGGGTTGCTCAGGAAAAAAATCTCGTTCAACAATACTTACTCGGTCGAAGTGTTTTGCTAATACTCTAGAGGCCAACAGTCCTGCTAAACTCCCCCCAATAATAATTGCATGACTTTCTCGCTGCACTATCGAATTCCTTCAAAGCTAATTTGCTATGGCATTGGTTGATGAATAGGGAACAATCTGTCTGGGCTTCTGTGCCGACTCTTAATATCGATCGACCAAAGATTTTCCTCTGCCATTATTTTAATCCGACTTACCATTACTACCATCTATCTTGGATGCGCCACACCGCACCTTACTCATACCTGAGAAGTAACAACTTCACAACTGCCAATTTACATAGCACAAATATTCCTAAAGTGACAGCCGGCCGCAGACATATTTCTACACTTCCAACTGTAGGGGGATGCTTTAGCTCGTCAATAAGGCGATGCTTGCCATTGGGGGCATGAGTCTAAAACTATACATTGGTTAACTTGCGCCAATGAGCGCGCGCACCCACTCTTAACGAGGAATATACTATGTATCAAAATTTGCCAATAAATCCACAACTGTATAACATCGGGTTCTGGCTGGCCCAAGTGCCAGTAGAGCAGACTACTACAAACACAGCAGAAGACGCAGCACTCCTTTATTCCGGGCCGCAATTTTTTATCGCCTTGATAGCTGGAGTCGTACTTGCCTGCGCTTTCCAACTCTTGCTAACAAATTTATCAGTAGCTGCGGGCCTTTCGTACATGGGACAATCCCACGACGACGGCCACCACTCGGATAGCGGGAGCTCCCCAGTCCGCCACATCGGCCGAAAGGTAGGTACTTGGACGCTAGTCACCGTCACCATTGCCCTATTCTTTGCTTGCTTGCTAGCAGTTAAGCTCAGCTTGATTAGCAGTCCCGGTTTAGGTGCGATCGTCGGTTTAGTAGTGTGGGCCGCGTATTTCTCAATGCTTGTTTGGGTGAGTTCCACCACCGTCGGTTCCTTGATCGGTTCCGTCGTCAACACCGCCACATCAGGCTTTCAAGCCATTGTCGGCACCGCAGCCTCGGCCATCGGCGCCAAAGCAGCCAGCAACCAAGTAGTCGCCACAGCCAAAGCAGCAGCAGCAGCAGTGGGCCATGAACTGGGTAGCGCGATCGACCCCACAAGCTTGCGCGAAAACGTCGAAGACTACATCCAAAGCCTCAAACCGCCAGAATTAGACATCAAAGGGATGCGTAGCGAGTTTGAAAAATTGCTTAACGATCCGCAACTAAAAACCATTGCAGCCGAAAATTTGCCGAATCTCGATCGCCAAACTCTCGTAGATTTAGTAAGTTCGCGATCGGACTTATCAAAACGCGACGTTAACCGGATTGTAGACCAACTTCAAGATGCTTGGAAACAAGTAGGAAAACAAGGGCAGCCATCAGACGGCATCGCCCAATTAGTAGACTATCTCAAATCTGCCAAATCGGGAGATTTGGTTTCAGATAAATTGGCAAGTAGGGTAGAAAAAGCTCTCAGCAATCTGAGCGGTCAAAACTCTGGACAAAGCCCGACCATGATGTCCCAAGCAACGACAATGGCAGTCAATGCTTTAATGGGAATAGTATTGGGTCGCACGGATATTTCTGACTTGGATCTTGAAAAAGTAGTCGGTCAGCTCAAAGAAGCTAAAGACAAAGTTACTCAGCAAACTGATAAAATTACCGCTCAAGTCAAAGGCGAACCCGTAACTTACAGCCCAATTCGTGCCGACGTAGAAAACTACCTACTCAACACTTATTCGTGGCAGATGAACCCCCAAGCCATCGAGCGCGAATTTCGGGACGTTCTCTACGATCCTACAGCCGATCCGGGAACTGTGCGCCGGGAATTAGAAAAACTAAAACAGTCTTATTTTGCCGAAATCCTGGCTAGTAGAGGCGTTTTTACCCAAGACAAAATTAAAGAAATTTCCCAGGAATTAGAAGCAATTAGACAGCGCGTTTTACAAACCGTGATCTTTGCCGAGGAGCAAGAAAAATCTCGCGATTTGCAGTGGCGGGTAGAAACTTATTTGAAGCTGACGCCGAAAGAGGAACTCACAGCAGCAGGTATCGGGAGCGCTTTCAAAAAAATATTAGAGGATTCCGACGCTACTTACGAACAGTTGCGCGATCGGCTTTCTCCTTACACCCGCGACAGTTTTGTGCAAATTCTCCGAGGTCGCGAAAACTTCGGATTCCAGGAAGTAGAACAGATTGTTCAAGAGTTGGAAAGGACGCGAGATGTAGTGTTAGCAGATGCTAAAGGTCTGCAAGAAGCAGCGCAAGCCCGACTAGATAACCAGTGGCAAAGAGTGCAAGAATATTTGAAGTCTACGGGCAAAGAAGAACTCAATCCCGAAGGCATCAAGCGCGATTTGAAAACGCTGCTGGACAACCCGGAAGCGGGAATGTGGGCGCTGAGAGCTAGAGCTTCTAAGTTCGATCGCCAAACGTTGGTAAAATTGCTATCTCAGCGGAAAGACCTCAGCGAAGAGCAAGTAAATCAGCTTCTCGACAGCACCGAAGAAACTTGGCACGGCGTGCTGCATGCGCCGCAAAAGTTGGCCGAAAAAGCTAAGGATCAGTACGACCAAACCACAACCGCCCTTGCAGATTACCTTCGCAATACTGGCAAGTCAGAACTCAATCCTGAAGGGATTAAGCGGGATTTGACAAAACTCCTGGAAAATCCCAAAGAAGGAGCTTTAGCACTGCGCGGCCGCCTGTCTCAAGTCGATCGCGATACTTTGGTAAAACTGCTTTCTCAGAGACAAGATTTGAGTGAGGAACAAGTCAATCAAATTATCGACCAAGTGCAGGAAACTCTTGGATCGATTGTGAAAGCGCCGCGCCGTTTGGCAAAACGGGTGCAAAGCCAAGTGCACGATTTTCAGAGTGTTTTAGAAGATTATTTGCGTAATACGGGCAAGGATGAATTAAATCCAGAAGCCATCAAGCGCGACTTGCAACTGCTGCTGCATGACCCGAAAGTGGGCGCTTACAGTTTGGGCGAGCGCTTGTCGCACATCGATCGAGCTACAGTTGTTTCTCTGCTGTCTCAGCGGCAGGATATTTCTGAAGCAGAAGCAAATCGCATTGTCGATGGAATTTTGTCGGTGCGCGATGAGTTCGCACTGCAAATTCAGAAAATACAGGAGGGTATTCAGTCGGTAATTGACGGGATTCTCGGAAAAATTCGGGATTACCTCAATTCGCTCGATCGCCCTGAACTCAACTACGAAGGCATTACGCGGGACGTGCGGAAGCTATTTGACGATCCGCAAGCCGGATTTGACGCTTTGCGCGATCGGCTAGGTCATTTCAATCGCGATACTTTAGTAGCACTAATGAGTTCTCGCGAGGACATTTCCGAAGCAGATGCCAACCGCTTGATCGACCAAATTGAAAGAAGCCGCAACAGCGTCTTGCAAAGAGCAGAACGCTTGCAGCAAGAGGCGCAGCTTCGTCTCGAAAGCATCAAACTGCAAGCCGAAAAACAAGCCGAAGAAACCCGGAAAGCAGCAGAAGTTGCCTCTTGGTGGCTGTTTTTCACCGCTCTTTCTTCGGCCGCTGCTGCTGCAGGCGCCGGTGCTTTAGCCGTTATCCGGTAAAAAAGACTCAAGTTGCGATCGAATTGCAGATAGTGCCTGATGTGAGTTGATACTGATATCAGGCACTACTTTTATTAAAGGATGTTATCGGGGAGTGGGAACTGGTTTATTTAATTTGTTGGTACTTTTTAAGGTTATTCGTAAATCCGCTCCTACAAGTTTATTGAGGAGAATGCAAACTGTGAGTTTATACATTTTAATTAGCAGTTTTGCTTCATTCACAATAAAAAAGTCAAAAGCATAATTTTTAGATTGTCTATTTTATTGGCGGATGTAAATGAAAATTCGGCGGATATTCCTTACCTCTGCGATCGCAATTTTTTCGTCAGTTATGAACGTGGTCCAGGCTTCGAGGCGGCTGGATTGACTTCTGGGTGTATTCCACCACTCCTGCAAGGATTGCTGTAAAACAACACAAATCAAAAAAGCTCTTGGAATAAGAATCTTTTTGTAGGAAAAACTCGACGCGACAGTCCGGTCTCTCCTCAATATTTTTTAGCTACAGTAATAGTAGGGTTCTAAACCCAGCACGCCTGTTCTCTCAACCGCCTGCCTCCCTGGTTGCGCTAGTATCAAACGCGAACTCAAAAAGTTCGATCGCCCGTTTCCTTTGAAGATGCCGATCGTCAGGTTATAACTTGTAGACCATTAGGTTGTGCATAATAGGGAACTAAAGCTGTGAAAATACTACACTGACTGTGGGGGGCAACATACCGGATACCTTGGAAATACCAAGGGCTTTGCCAAGCCAGCCCAGAAAAGTCAAAACACGCAGGCCCTGCGATCGCCAATGCTAAACAACCTACGTCTCAAACCTCTCCTGGCTAGTTGCCGAGTAGCACCGTGAGGAGGGCGACGCCATGCAACTCCGAAAAAAAACACTATTAATCATCAGTGCAGCGCTGATCAGCCTGATTGTGGTTCTCTATGCCACTGCATCAACTATTTTGCTGCATGATTTTCACAACCTGGAGGCCCAGTACGTCCGCCAGGATGTCGCGCGGGCTTTGGACGCATTAGATGACGATTTGTCGAATTTAGACACCAGCGCTCAAGATTACGCCGAGTGGGACGATACTTACTCTTTCGCCGTAACACGAAACGAAAAATTTGTCAAGTCAAATTTCGTCGATTCGACATTTGTTTACTTGAGACTAAACTTATTGGTGTTGCTGGACTCCAACGGTCAGACGATATTCAGCAAAGGTTTCGACCTGAAATCCAAAACCGAAATCCCAATTCCCGAAAGCTTAAAACAGCACTTGATCGAGGCGCTGCTAGACTCCTCGACAGGTTCGGGCGATCGCCCCGCCAAAACAGGCGTCCTCACCCTGCCAGAAGCCACGCTGCTGATTGCTTCAAAGCCGATCTTCAACAGCAACGCCCAAGGCCCACCGCGCGGAACCCTAATCGTGGGACGCTATCTCGACAGCAGCGAAATTGGTTTGCTTTCAAAACTAACTCATCTGTCAGTAGATTTTAGATTGCCGAGTTTGGATTTTAAAGTGGGAGCCACGAACTACTCCGGGCATGGCGCCAAGGCGATGGCTCCATCTAGGCAGGATTTGGAAAACCTCAAACTCAAAATTTCCCACCTCAAATCAGTAGAAATTTTAGTGGAGCCGCTCAGCGACAGCTTAGTCGCAGGATACGCCCTGATTCGCGACATCGACGGCAACCTAGCGCTGCTGCTGCGAGTAGAGACAGATCGCATCATCTACGGCCAAGGTCAGGCTACCTTGGAGCTATTTACCTTATCAATACTGGCAGTAGGTTTAATATTTAGCGCGATCACCCTGCTGTTGCTAGAAAAATTAGTCTTGGCAAGATTGGCTTCCTTGAGCACCAGCGTCAGCAACATCGCAGCCAACGGCGACCCAGACTTGCGGGTTCATATGGCAGGAGCAGATGAACTCGCAAGCTTGGCAGACGGCATCAACAGAATGCTAGAAGCATTGGGCAATTCTCAAGTCGAACGTAATGAAAGCGAAGACCGCTATCGGTTGATGGCCGAAAACTCAACCGACATGATCACCAGACACGACCCCAAAGGCGTATTTATTTACGTCTCGCCCGCCAGCCGGGCTTTGCTGGGATACGAACCTTCGGAACTCCTCGGCCGCGTTCCCAACGATTATTTTCACCCCGACGATTTAGAAACCATTGCCAAGGCTCACTGGAAAGTCCTGGCCCTCCCAGTTACTTACACCGTTAGCTACCGCATCCGTCGCAAAGACGGCAAATACATTTGGTTTGAAACCACCGGTCGCACGATCAGCGATCCCCAAACCGGCGAAGTCCAAGAAATTATCGGCATTTCCCGCGACATCAGCGTGCGGAAGCAAACAGAACAAGAACTGCGAGAAAGCGAAGCTGCAATCAAAGCTTTGTACCAAGTGACTTCGGCTCCCCGTACAGACCCGCTCAACCACCTCTCTACCTTTGATTTGCGCCTCCAAGAACTGCTGGCAATGGGATGCCGACATTTAGGACTGTCCGTGGGAATTTTGTCCTGCATTCAAGGCGATAACTATCAAATCATGGCTGTTGAGTGTCCCGACGGGTCGATCGTCAAAGACCAAATCTACGATCTGGAAAAAACTTTCTGCGTCGCTACGTCAATGGCAAAAGAACCGATCTACTTTGAGTCGGTGAGATTTGCGGGTTTTTCCTTCAACACGGACGATCGAGCCTTCCCAATCGAAGCTTACATGGGCATTCCCGTCACTGTGGCAGGTGAAGTTTACGGCACTCTGTGTTTCTTTTCTCCGACTCCTGTGACAGAACCGTTCCGAGCTGTAGACAGAGAGTTGATGAAACTGATGGCTCAGTGGGTGGGAAGCGAACTCGAACGTCAGCAAACCGACGTAGATTTGGCAAAAGCTCGCGATCAAGCACTGGCGGCTACTAGAGCCAAAAGCGAATTTTTAGCCACCATGAGCCACGAAATTCGCACTCCGATGAATGGAGTCATCGGCATGACCGGTTTGCTGCTGGATACCCCCTTAACTCGCGAACAGCGCGATTTTGTAGAAACTATCCGCAGCAGCGGCGATGCCTTGCTGACGCTGATCAACGATATTCTAGATTTCTCGAAAATTGAGTCGGGCAAATTGGACTTGGAGGAACATCCGTTTGACATCCGCACTTGCATTGAGGAATCTCTAGACTTGGTAGCTGCCAAGGCTGCAGAAAAAAAACTGGAAGTGGGTTACTTGATCGATCGTACAGTACCGGCAACGGCGATCGGCGATAGCACCCGCTTGAGGCAAATTTTAATCAACTTGCTCAGTAACGCGGTTAAATTTACCGAAACTGGAGAAGTGGTGGTGGCGGTGACTGCCAAAAAGATTTCAGTGTCAGCGGCTAACGCTAAAGAACCGCCAGCAATTAATGGCGAATCGGTAGTAATTAACTCAGCATACGAAATACATTTTGCGGTCAAAGATACTGGTATCGGCATTCCGAGCGATCGCATGGATCGGCTATTTAAATCTTTCAGCCAGGTTGATTCTTCAACGAGCAGGCAGTACGGCGGTACCGGATTGGGTTTGGCAATTAGCAAGCGTTTGGCCGAAATGATGGGCGGCCGGATGTGGGTGGAAAGTATGGGTAGTGTCGCGGGCAATCCTCCTGCCGATTTTAGATCGTCGGCAGTTTTTGATTTGGGATGGGCAGAATCTTGCGAAATTGCCGAAAAATACGCCTATGGCAAATCTGTACTCAGCCACAAGCCGCTCGGCCAAAATACGAAATCCGTTGGCTCTACTTTTTATTTCAGTACGATCGTTTCTGGCTCCAAGAATTCCTTACCAGTTAACTTGAGCAATTCTCAACCTGAATTAAGTGGTAAGCGAGTCTTAATTGTCGATGACAATGCTACCAACCGCAGAATTTTGACTCTCCAAGCTCAGTCTTGGGGAATGGTGGCTAGGGCTTCAGCTTCGGCTCGTTTGGCTTTAGATTGGCTGGCTGCTAAAGAGATGTTTGACTTGGCAGTTTTGGATATGCAAATGCCGGAAATGGACGGGTTAGCTTTAGCGGCGCAAATTCGCCGGTATCCTGGTTGCGAAAGGTTGCCGTTAGTGATGCTAACTTCGATCGGCAGGCAAGAAATTCACCCCCCTGCTATGGAGATGGATTTTGCTGCTTTTTTGAATAAACCCATCAAACAATCTCAGCTTTACAATGTTTTAATCAATATTTTTGGAGAACAGACAACTGAATTTAAAGGGCAGCGCACTAGCGGGGCTTTCTTGCAAAGCATACCCATGTTGGCTGAGAACTTACCCCTGCGGATTCTGTTGGCTGACGATCATTTGGTGAATCAGAAGGTGGCTTTGCAAATTTTACAGCGGATGGGGTATCGCGCAGATGTGGCGGGAAACGGTATCGAAGTGCTCGAAGCTTTGCGCCGCCAGCCTTATGATGTGGTGCTGATGGATGTGCAAATGCCGGAAATGGACGGACTGGAAACTACCCGCCACATCCGCGAGCAATTTTCAGCAGATTTAACTTTAGAAAATCACACGGGAGAATCAGAAGTTTCCGTAACAAATGAGCAATCTCATAATCGAGACGCGACCAAAAATCCCACGGGAGGATCGGAAGTTTCCGCAACAGATGAGCAATCTAATAATGGAAAATCCAGAATCCAAAATCCAAAATTGACTGATGAGGAATCTAACAATCGAAAATCCAAAATCCACAATCTAAAACCACCTAGGCCTTGGATTGTGGCGATGACGGCAAATGCGATGCAGGGCGATCGCGAAGAGTGTATGGCTGCGGGGATGGACGACTATTTGAGCAAGCCGATCGCCATTGACCAGTTGGTGCGAGCTTTGAGCGCGTGTAAATCTCGATCGAACTCCGCATTCGATCGCCTGCAGCCGATTGTTTGTTTGGATGCCCCGGCGGAACAGATCGAAGGAACGAGTGAATTAGAAGTGCGATCGAATGTGGCTGTTGCAGGAAATCCACAACAGACAATTCCCAATTCGGCGGCAGTCGTAGATCGCGGCGAATCAAATCTCGATCGGGGTTTGTCACATAGCCACGATTCCCTGAGTGCCAAGATTATAGAGGGACTGCGAGAAGTGGAAGCTTTGGACGAGGCGATCGAGATTTACCTCGAAACAGCTCCCGAACTGCTGCGAGGCATCTCTATGGCCCTGAGCAACGCCGATCCGCTGGCTTTGCGGCGATCGGCTCACTCTTTGAAGTCAATTAGCGGTACTCTCGGTGCTTTTCGCCTGTTTGAGCTGTGTGAGCAACTCGAAATCATGGGCCGCATCGGAACGAATGCTAACCAGCCTTTACCCGATCCGGCCTGCGCGCTTTTAGAACAGGTTGAGGCGGAGTATCAAAGAGTCGAAACGGCGTTAAAAATAGAAATGCAGTCTGTTGATTGTTAGCGGTTAGATCCTGTCAGATTGATTTTTCATAAATTCACGTCCGCTCCGGGTAAGGCTGTCTATCTGAAGCAACACTAGACAATCGAAAGTTATCTCACCCACCCCAAGGAGGGGGCTGTTAACTATTAAGCTGGACTTCCCCCGTACAAATGTAATAAAATATCTAAAACCTTTACCAATTATAGGTTTCAATTGTTGAGTGAAAAAACTGTACCCAAGTTAAAGCAATAGCCGTTTTGGCGATCGTGCAGAACGCAATAGATTCAATATAATTGGCGTAAGCTTGCAGGCGTGAATAACCTACATGGCTACATAAATTTTACTCAACAATGGAAACTTTTGCAATGATAGGCTTTGAGCCTATGTAAGTATATTTGCAGGGGGAAGTCCAGTCTAATCCTCTCATCTTCCAATGCTTGCTTCTTTTTTGATTTACTCACATTTGCTGGGGGTCTTCCTAGAGGGAGTCCACGCTCGCCTAATTCCTCTTTCTTCGCACCACGCTCGGTTTGATCTTGTACGATAAATGCGATCTGCATGAACTGACTCTGGATAATATCCTGTAAATCTAGAATAAGCTTCTACTTGTGCTTTTAAGTCCCCTGGTTCGTTAAAGTTATCCCAGCTCATCCGGTCTAAAAATACATATCCTTCAAAACAACTGGCTGATAGTTTGGCTCGCCTCTCTACGCTTTTCCCGCCTTTTCCTCTGACTATAGGACGAATATGGGGTTGACTTAAACTTACTATTCTATCCGATATACTCTGTTTATCGTTGTCAAATAACCACTGTTGCTGGCGAGCGACTTCTGTGAGGAATAGCAAAGTTTTATATTGCTTTTTGTTCAGCCATTCTAGGGTCACACCTGACTCGATTAGCTGTTCAAGATGAGCGAGGTTTCTTTTGATATATTGAAGTTGTTGTTTAATTGCCTGTCTTCTTTTGTTTCGGGTGGGTCGTCTTTATTTGGCTACTGCTAAGTAGGGCTTGCTGAATAAGTCCAAAAAACTCAAAAAAGTTCGAGCGCGCTATTGCCCGCCCACGCTCAACATAAGTTT